>JBGGMQ010000601.1:0-4353 GCA_041287975.1 Verrucomicrobium sp.
ACCCGCACCGAGTTGGTGCGGTTGTTCGTGCCAAACGAGTTGAAGACCGGAGCCCACGAGTAGTACCCCATGGCCCCTTTGCGGATGAGCCTTTTGTAGGAGTTCACCGTCGGCGCGAAGGCCGCGCACAAGGCCCGACCATGCCGGAGTATTCCCGCGATAAAAGAATATCCAACCTTCGACAGACCCAACCCATAGGCATCCTGCTCCCCCGGTGCTGCCTTGAAAAAATTGTCTCCACTAACCAGGTCACTCAGTGACATGTTGAAGTGGGCGCCATTGCCTGTCTTGTCAGCGAAAGGCTTCGGCATAAACGTGGCCAGCAGCCCCTCATCTGCGGCATACTTCTTCGCCAGGAAACGGAAGAAGATGTACCGGTCTGCCATGGTCATGCCATCGGCGTATTTGAAGTCAAATTCGAACTGTGAGTTGCCGTCCTCATGGTCAAAGGAGTACAGATCCCAGCCCAGTTCGTTGATCGTGGTCGCGATGCGATCCACCAGGCCGTAGGCATCCATGAAACGCTTCACGTCATAGCAGCTCTTCATGAGGTTGTCGTCCGCATTGGGGATCACCAGGCCTTGGCGGTCCTGCCGCACGAAGTAGACCTCACACTCGATCCCCAGATTGAAGCCGAAGCCCATGCTGCGAGCCTCCTCCAGCACCTTGCCGAAGGCGACTCGCGTGCTCACTTCATAGGGCTGACCGTGAAACGTGAGATCCGCCGGGTACCACATCACTTCCGGTTGCCAGGGCAACCGGACGCCTCGCTCCAGATCAGGCACACTGGCGATCTCGTCATCATTCGGACGCTGCCCCAGTCCGTCCAGCGCATAGCCGGTGTAGAGCTCTGATCCCCTCGCAAAATCTTCAAAATGATCCACCGGCACCACCTTGCCCTTGGGCACCCCGTGGATGTCCACATAGGCACCGATACAGTACTTGATACCACGACCTACAAGTTCCTGCTTCAGAGAGGCCAGTTCATCAGGTGAAAGCGACGACATGCCGGATCATGCCGCATTCCCACCTTCGTGATATAGGTCGCCAGACCTATGCCGCCCGTGAATCCGGCCGACACGCCAACGCCGCGGCATAGCGGTTTTCCACGCCCAGTTTGGCCAGAATTCGCTCCACATGCCGCTTCACCGTATGGGTGCTGATCTCCAGTATGATGCCAATCTCCGGATTGCTCTTCCCCGCCTCCATCCAGCGCAGCACTTCACGCTCCCTCAGTGTAAGGGCCTCAGATCCCGCCACCTCAGACTCTGCCGCCTCCTCCTCCTGCACAATCAACACTGACAGACCGGAATGCGGATGCGGTGCATGCTTCAGCCGCAATGCTTCCCTGCCCCGCCGTAGCGGAGCCAGTTCGGCGGTGCCACTGCGTCCTCGCAGTCTTGCGATCTGCCGACTGATCGACGGTGGCACCTCATGCGTCACCTTTCTGCCCACAAACGGCGTCAGCAAATCCCGCGTGCGCAGACTGCTGTACATGATGCCTCCTCGCGAATCCAACAAGAGGAATCCCCGCTGCAGGCTAGCCTCCAACTCCCCAGCCTCGGGCCGCAGCAGTGCATCCATCTCGATATCCACCCCTGCCGCGCCCACACACTTCCCACGATAAAATATCGGTGCCACCTGACTGGTGATGAACTCCTTCTTTCCTGATACCGGAAACTCATACGGGTCCATCACCGTCTCCCGGCCACAGCGCGTGGGAACCAGATACCAGTCGCCCGTGCCTGGGGTGTCATAGTTCGTATTCGGCTCCAACTGGATGCGGCCACTGGCGCGATTCCACAAAGGGATGAACCGCCCCGTCACATCGTGGCCGGGAGCATTGGCATAGTCCAGATCCCGCCCATCCAGGGCATTCGGCTCCCAGACGGTCCACACACCGAGGTACTCCGGGTGCTGGGCCAAAGTCCGTTGCAGGATCACGTCATAGAGCGAGCGATCAAGCACACCCAGCTCTCGCATGCCCGAGAAAGTCTGAGCCAAAGCTTGCGCCGTGCTGATAGTAGGTACCGCACTCATAGTTGGCTGGTGACATGTCGCTAAGAGTCCTTAGCAGCACATCACGGGCCAATACTTGAGTCTTCCCTTGATCAGCAGAAGTGCCAAGGTCCAATTTGAGCATTGAACCTTGATCCTTCCTTGACCCTTGCCATTTGGCTTTTGAATCTTCCGCTAAACCTGTGCCTCTGTGGTTAAAACAGAAGCTTCAACTTGCCTTTGATTTACTCAGCATCAGCCGCAGCCGCAGCTTTCGCCGCTGCCACTGCCGCGTCTTCCTGCGTACGGAAGGGACGGATGCTGGTGACTGTCACCTTGCGCGTGCCGCCAGTATCCGTGGGGAGCTCCGCTTCATCGCCCACCTTTTTCCCAATCAGCGCCTTGGCCATCTCCGACAGGTACGAAAGGATCGTCTTGTCAGGATCGCCGTCCCAGGCTCCCAGGATGGTCTGCGTCTCCGGCTGCCCAGTGGCCACATCCTTGATCTCTACGATGGTGCCAATGCCCACCGTTTCCGTGCTCACGCCGATAAAGTCGGTGCCTCGAGCGCGACGCAGTTCACGCTCATAGGTGGACTGCATGCGCAGCAGCACCGCCTGGTGCTGACGCGCAGACTTGTATTCAAAGTTTTCGCGAAGGTCCCCGTATTCACGGGCAATCTGGATGTCCTTCTTGTTCTGGGGGATCTTCACCCGCACGATCTCTTCCAGATCCAGCTTGCGCTTTTCCATGCTCTCCCATGAGACGACCAGGGAGGACGCCTCTTTCGGCCCCGTCTCTTCCATCAGTTCCTGGGTCTCGGGACGCGCTTTGATCAGACGCCCCATCAGGGAGCGACGGGTCAGTTCATCAAAGACCAGGCTGGAAAGAATGCGCTTGGCGAAGAGTCGCAGCTCATCCGCATCCGCATCTGCCACCATCTCACCGATGAGGCCCGCATCTTCAGCAAAGGCGTCATGCAGACGACCTGTGCGTTTTGGACCACCGGCCATGTGGTCATCTTGCAGCGCGCTGATGATGGCGTTGCCCAGATCCATATCGAAGACACCTTCAGCCTTGCCTTTGCGCTCCTTGCACATCCAGATGAGCAGGTCGGTGCTCAGCTGACGGTTGCGCACGGCCTTCTTCAGGTAGTCGGCCAGTTGATCGATTTCATCATTCGCATCCAGCACCGCGGCGATCTCGGCCACAGCACGGCCACCCGTCTTGGTCAGGTGATTGAGCGACTCCTGCACCCACGCCCGGTCGGGGAAGGCAGCCGGGAAAGCCTTGTACACACGGTTCAGCAGGCCCACCGGCAGTCCGTTCACGGCCTCAGCCAGTTGCGGGCGCGCATCGCGAATCAGCTGCTCCACCGTGAGCGACCCCTCAGGAAGATTGGCATCCTTGGCAGCGTCGAGCAGTTCATCGCGAGCCAGCAGCAGGTTCAGAGATTCCTTGAGCTGAAGTTTCCAGGACTTCCTCACGGCCACGTCCAGTTCCTGGAAGACGGCTGTCAGATCCGCGCCTTGATCTTCGAAAAGGTCCAGATCTTTTTGAATGCGAGCCAGTGCATTGAGCTTGGCCTTCAGATCGCGGGCATTCTTCAGGTCATCCAGCATGGCGCTGCCGTGCCGCACATCTTCCTCACGCATCACCAGCATTTCGGTGCGCTTGGCAGGCACCACGATGTGGCGCTTGTCTTTGAGGGCCTTCTTGGCTGCCGACCACCAGGACTTGTAGTCCGCCTCTTTGATGACGCGGGGGATCAGAAAAGTTTCCAGACTGTCCAGGGACATCGTCTTGCCGCTGCTCTTCAGCGCCAGGGTCACCAGCTCCGCAGGGTTTTCTCTGGCCAGAGCTTGCAACCCAGCCAGATCGCCCACGCGACGGGCCAGGATGTGGTCTGACGCAAGCGACACCAGGGAGGTGGCCGCGAAGCTGAGCTTCATGGAGTGCCCGGGCTTGCCTTCGAAATCGATCACCACCCGGTCGCCCAGCAGGTCCCACTCGGCGATTCGACCTGCTCCCCAGCTCTTGTGCTGGCAGTAGGCACCTACGGGGAGGTTGGAAAGTTTTTCACCTTCGGGGCGCGACAACTTGCCGGCGTTGACCAGTTTCTCGACTTCAGGGGACATCATTGGAACGGTGAGCATAAAGAAAAGGGCCTTGCGCGCAAAGGAAATGTCGCGCTGCACCACTTGGCCCGCCCCTTGCTAGTGATTTTTCGTCCCCCGCACTCTCTGTTTGACCTCTGGCTCATCGGTGTTACGAATTTACACAATCCTCACACACTCGTTTTTCACATGCCGAAACGCCAGGGTTCCAATCTCATTCGCTTCAGTGTCTCCATGC
>JBGGMQ010000602.1:0-8000 GCA_041287975.1 Verrucomicrobium sp.
GGCACCTCGCTCAGGGATCTTTTGCCCCCGCAGTGCCAGAGCCATGTCCTGCGCTGACACATAGCGGTCCACGGCATGCTGAGCGCAGGCCCGGCAGATGACCCGGTGCAGCAAGTGCCACTGCTCCATGCCCTCCCCCGTCTCATCCGCCGTTGGCAGATCCGGGAAGTCCAGCCGATCCTTGCCTGTGCTGGCCTCGTAAAGCACCATGCCCAGGGAGAAAATGTCTGACTCCGCTGTCCCGGGACCTTCAGGGGCGACGAAGCCCTCCGTGCCAACAAAGCTACGCTGCCCCAGCAGGGCTACCAAACCGATGTCGGCCAACCTGCACACCCCATCGACAAAGATGAGGTTCGAAGGCTTCACGTCCCGGTGAATCAGGCCGTGCTCATGCATGAAGTGCAGCGCTTCGGCCACCGTCTCGCCCAGTTTCAGGCATTCTGCGGCTTTCAACCGCCCCACCTTGCGCATCTTTGCTGCCAGCGTGAGAGACCGGTAGGACTCGGGGGAGAATTCCCGCTCGCTCTCCACGTCATCGGCCAGCTCCATCACATAGTAGTAGAAGCCTTCCTCGTCATTCCTGCCCACTTGCAGGATCGGCACCAGCCCTGGATGCCTCCGGGACACAGGCTCATACCGTTTGATGGCCTCAAACTCCCGCTCAAAAGCCTCGGGGTAGTCGTAATCCGCCCGCCAGACCACCTTGACGGCTCGAAGGACGCCCGTCACGCCGCGTGCCAGCCACACTTCACCATAGGCCCCGCGGCCAATGAGACGCAAAGTCTCATGGTCATGTATGCGAGGTCGGCTGCGATCGCTGGAAATAGAGGGATTCACGAATCTAGGGTCAACATACGACAAAGCACCGCCGGATATTCAACTCCAAAACCCGCGAGAAGATTTTGATGCGGCTCAACTTGGATCTTCTATTTCGAGATAGGTGATCCCTTTGACCTTGTTTTTCTCCACATCATAAGCCTGCACCCGCATCTGTTTCAGGATGTAGGCATCCTTGAACTTCTGCCCCTTGCGGACGAGGAACTCCTTCTGCAGGCGACCCTGCTGGTCGTAAGCCCGCATTTTCATCATGGCCCCGCTCTTCTGGTCCACCCAGATGCGCACCTGACGGTAAGGCCCGCGGGTGTCAGGATTGATCACATGCACCACCCAGCAGTCTTGAAAGCTGACCTTCTCGGCCCCAACCAGCTTGGGATTTGGCCAGTACAGGAAGCGCATGGACAGGTCCTCATAGTTAAGGTCTGTGCCTTTCACGGTTTCAGCATACAGGGACACGGGCATCTCAATCTTGCCCGCACTGGTGGTGCGCGTGAGCTTGGTCGTACTGTCTTTAAGGTCGAGATTGATGACCTCCTTGGTCCCGCCCGTGAAGGTGAAGCGGATGACTTTGTCCGCCATGGTCAGTTCAAAGGGGATCTCCTCCCCACTTTCCTGGCTCCGCAACTTACCCTTGAGGTTTTTGAGATCCTGAAGTGCCTGGCTCATGCGGACGAGGCGAAGGATGTCCTCAGCACCTGGATCCTGACCTTCAGCCGCACGTACGGTTTCCGCCTGGGCCATCACGGGGGTATGGGAGGGCATCACGATGCCGGCGAACACCGCAGCCAGCAGAGGAGCGAAAAATCGAATGGGGGTCTTCATGGGGAACTTTATTTGAGGCGGCTTTTGACAGCAGGCCGGTAGCATTTACTCAAAGGCAGCGCCAGAGAGGCGAAGTCTGCACGCGAAAGCATGAACCGCCAACGTTTTCTCCTGCCCGCCATGGTCCTCCTGACCATCGCCAGGAGCCTGTTGCTGCCCATGTCCGGACTGACCGCGTTCGAGGAATACATCCTGGAATGTTCGCGGCATTCCTGGGGCTGGCATGAGGGTCTGGGGCCCCTGCTGCCCTGGATGGTCAAAGCAAGCACCACCGCTTTTGGCGAGACCTCCTTTGGCGTCCGGTTTTTCGCGCCTTGGATGATGTTCGCCGCCGGCTGGGTGTTGTGGGAGCTTGCCCGGGGGCTGTTCGACAATACCACCGCGTCCTGGAGTCTGCTGTTATTTCAAGTTGCCCCCGCCGTGAACATCGCGGCCACAACGCTCACGACCACCACCGTGGGCATCGCGGGATCCGTAGCAGTGCTGGCCGCCCTGCGACTGGCCCTGCATCGGACTCATCGCTGGCATCTGTACTGGTGGATTCTGAGCTTCGGACTGCTCATTCTCTTCATGGCCGACTGGCGTCTTGCCATGCTGGGAGTGGGATGTGCCGCCAGCATGGCTCTCACACCACGAGGCCGTCGGGCTCTTTCCAAATGGCCCGTGCTTCCCCTGCTCTCAGGCGTGGTGGTTCTCGGAGCTACTCTCTTCTGGCTGGGAAATGCCCGGCTGAACTGGGTCGGATTGGGGAAACTTCCCATGGCCGGAACCTTCAAGTGGCTGGAGTGCCTCCTGCACTTGTTGGTGGCGTTCTCGCCGCTGCTACTTGCCGCCTGCGTCTGGGTGCTGCTTCGCAGTGCCCTGCACCGGCAGATGACGTATCACATGGCGTTTTTATACGCATTCACGTGGCCCCTCATCACTCTCGATCTCTTCAGCTGGGCCAGCCTCCCGTGGCCAGCGTCCGGATCGGGAACATGGCTGGCCCCCGTGTGCATGCTCCTCGCCCATCTATCCCTCGCCTACGAACCTGCCCCACCCCGGCTCAAAGTAGCCGCCCGCAGCTTCATGGTCATGGCAGCTGGAGCCCAGACCTGCTGGCTGGTGAAGGGCACCTGGCTCATCCTTCCTATCTAGATTTCGCAACATAACCTTCCGGTTAGGTTGCTCCAAGCACCTCACCAGACACGCGTTGCAACGAAGTTTTCGCTTGCCACCGTCGCGCCGCACGGCAGGGATAGCCGTCCATGCCAGAACCTGTTCCCCAGATCTCCGTTGTCATTCCCCTCTTTAATGAGGAAGAGAACGTCGCCGACCTACAGCAACAGCTTGAGCAGGCTTTGACGGGATTCAGCCATGAACTGGTCTTCGTGGATGATGGCAGCACGGACAGCACTGCCGCCAAAGTGGCCAAGTCAGCATCCGTCCGCCTGCTCCAACTGCGCCGCAACACTGGCCAGAGCGCCGCGATGTATGCAGGCATCATGGCCGCCAGGGGCGACGTCATCGTCTTGATAGATGGCGATCTGCAAAACGATCCCGCGGATATCCCGGCGCTGGTGACCAAACTTCAAGAAGGCCACGATCTGGTCTGCGGCTACCGGGCCAAACGCAAAGACACCACCTTCAAGCGCGTGCAAAGCCGCATCGCCAACGCGGTCCGCAGCCGCTTCATCGGAGATGGCGTGCGCGATACTGGTTGTTCCCTGAAGGCCATGCGCCGCGACTGCCGCAGTGCCCTGCTTCCCTTCAACGGCATGCACCGCTTCATTCCCGCACTCATCCGCCACTCGGGCTATCGCATCACCGAGATGCCCGTGAACCACCGGCCCCGCATTCACGGGGTGAGCAAATACACATTTGCCAACAGGGCCTGGCGGGCCACCAAGGACATGGTGGGTGTGAGCTGGCTCTTGAGCCGCATGCTGAAAATTGAAGTGGATGAGAGATAGGCCAGCGCTGCTTGCGTTTGGTCATTTGTCATGTCACTGGAACAACCTCTGGATGTCTGGAGGCTTGCCATTGATTCCTCCTTGACTCCGTGCCGGGTCGTCAGCATTCTCGCCAACATTCGTTCCCTACCATGAGCCTTCGCGAACAATTGCGGGAGATTTTGCCGCAAATCCTGCCCTCAGACCCTTCGGAGGCCATCAAGGGCACCGAGCTGATCCGGCTGGTGCGTTTCCGCCTGGGGGACGAATACAGCGACGCCACGCTGCGTTATCATTTTTCCATCCTGTCCTATGACCCCGCCTCCCCCATCGCCAAGGTGGACCAGGGCCAGGGTTATTACATGCGGGTGGGGAAAAGCGACACGCGCGCCGAGTCCTTCAGCCTCGGCATGTTTGGCCAGCAGGATGAAGCGCTGGACCTGCAGAGCATGCGCTTCGCGCGCTTCCGCGCCATCGTGGAACGCCACTGCGTTCACAGTGCCCGCTACCCCTTTCTCCTCACGGAACCTCCCGGAGGCAACTGGGAGCTGCCCGATGTTGTGATCACGGACTGGGACTTCGAGACCGACAATGACGATGCGCCGCGGCTCGATGAAACGATGCTGAGCCTCAAGCGGCATCTCGGTGTCTCCACCGTACGCCTGACGGCCACCCAACTGAAGCTCAGCGTCACGTTGGGCTCCTGCAACGCTGACTTCTTCCAGACCATGAGCGCCACCCGTTGGGCAAACCATGGTGAAATGTGGATCGCTGATAAAGTGAATGACGAGGCACTCGTGGAAAGCCTCCGCACCCTGGGCCATCAATTTGGCGTGGGCATCACCAGCTTCGGGTTGGACCTCACACTCCTGGATGAGCTACCTGCTCCTGACGAGATCCGTCGCATGACATCGTCAGAGTTCGAGTCCCTTCAGACCCTTCTCAAAGTGCAACGCATCTCCGTGGGCACCTCCCGTCCGCATCTGGACTGGCAGTCGCTCTCGACCATGAAGAAGAAGCATGAGAGCGTCGCCGAAATGCTCGGCTGGCTGAACGACTGCCTGGAGCAGGGCAAGCCCTCCTGGCGCAGCCGGCAGTAGCCCGAATCATCCTTCAACTGCGCCTGCCTGCCTACTGGGCCGCTTTTCGCAGTTGCTCGTCGAACGCGTGCAGTTCGACCAAAGTCGCGGTGGCTTTCACGGGCACTTTGACCACGGGCACATCCTTCCAAAGTTCCGGGAAACGGTAGTGGTCCGCTTCCACCCGGTCAGCGGGTTCGAGGACTATGAACTGTACAATCTTCAGATCCTTGAAGACCCCATGCTGGGCCGCCTGCCAGCAGCCATTGGCATCCTCACGGGTCGCATGCGCATTGGCCACGGAGAGAAACACGATGGTGCGGTTCTGGGGATTGCCCGTCAGTTGATGGGCCTCACACAACATCAAGGCGGAGCCCGCCGCCTCATCCGGCGTATTGCGCTCGGAGGAGTCATGGCTCGTCAGCACCACGATCGCATCACCTGGCAGGGACTTGCCCGCCAGTTGCGCGATCACATTCTCCAGCGGTTTGCCAGCCTCGTCATACTCCTGGCGCAGCGTGGCATAGCCCATGTTGTCTGCCCCCATCGTCGACTCCATGAATGCGGCCGCGGCTTCGAGATTGTCTGGCTGGCGCAGGGTGCGCTCCCCCAGATCCTTCTGCAGCACACGCACGTACCTCTGGAAATCCTCCACATTCAGGCTCTTCTGCAGCATCGCCGCGAACTCAACCGGTTGAACGTCTGGCTTGTTCCTCTTGTTGAAGTAAAAGACAAATGAGAGAGCACCCATGAGCACCAGGCCCAGAGGGAGACCCCCGACGAACCAGCGCACAATGCGGCCGGAAGGAGTGATGGAGGAAGGGGTATCTTCTTCAGACATGGAAAAGCATCAATGAGTAGGACCGGAGCGCTCCGCAGGTGCGGCAAGTTCCGCCACAACGGCATCCGCAGCCCTTGAATAAGCACCGCCCGCCCCCAGTTTGCCAACCGTTTCCATGAGCCGGCCCACCAGAGCCTCCCGCTCGCCTGGGTCCCCTAGGAGAACTCGGACTGCCTGCGACAATTTGCCCGCCTGGAAGTCGCCCTGAATCATCTCTTTCACGACTTCGCGACCCGCCAGAATGTTGACGATACCGAGGAACTTGATCTTGATCACGGCCTTGCCGACCACATAGGTCAGCGGATTGACTTTGTAGACAAGAATGTACGGCAGGCCAAAGCAAGCCGCCTCCAGGGTCGCCGTGCCGCTGGCCACCACGCCCACCTGGACCCGTTGCATCAGCTCATAGACGGTGCCCACCTCTATCCATTGCCTGGCTTCCGAGAAGCCGGTGGCATCCGCGATTTCACCCATCAAATGGGCAAGCCTTTCGTTTGCCGCACTGACCACGAACCGGGTGCCCGGGCTTTGGCTGGCGAGAAGACGAGCCGTCTGCAGGAAGGTCGGGAAAAGACGCTTCACTTCATTGCTACGGCTGCCGGGGAAAAATCCCACCAGGCCCGGCTCTCGCTCAATGCCCTTCGCGATGGACTTCACCCGGTCCACCATCGGGTGCCCGGCGAAGACCGTGCGCAGCCCACTTTTTTCGTAGAACTCTTTTTCAAACGGGAAGATGCAGATCATCAGATCCAGCAGCTTCGCCATCACCTTGACCCTCCCCTTCTTCCACGCCCATACCTGCGGGCTGATGTAGTACAGAATGGGGCTCGTGTACCCGGCATCTCGCAGCGCCTGCGCCAGACGCAGGTTGAAGCCGGGATAGTCGATCAGGATCACCGCATCAGGCTTCTCGCGATCCACAAGTGCGAGCGCCTCCGCCATCTTCTGTTTGAACCAGCCGTAGATCTTGATGACCTCCCAGAGGCCCACCACGCCGGCATCTTCCACCCAGTCCAGGATGGCATCGCCACCCTCGGCTTTCATTTGCGGTCCGCCATTGCCCAGGAACTGCACCTGCCCATGCAACTGCTCCTTCAGGCTGCGCATCAGGCCGGCACCGTGGGTGTCACCACTCAGTTCGCCGGCCAGAAGAAAGAGCTTCTTCATGACAAGTGGACGGGCGCATTCTTCTCAATGGCTTCGGTGATGATGATGGCCAGTCTGAGGGCATCCGTGCCCTGTTGTCCACTGACCACAGGCGTCGCCCCTTGGCGGGCGCATTCCACAAAAGCGGCCAGTTCCAGTTTGAGCGGCTCATCTTTTTCGACGGGAACATCCTCACGGGCGATGCTCATGCCTTCACGCCGGTAGACGTGGCCCGACTGCTCCTGGTAGTCGAGGGAGATGTAGCCATCGGTGTGAAAGACCTGGATCTTCCGCATCTTCTTGTCGCTCACGCGACTGGCGGTCACGTTGGCCACGCAACCGTTGGCAAAGCGCAGGCGGGCATTCGCGATGTCCTCCCGACGTGTCAATACCGGCACGCCCACAGCATCCACGCTCACCACGGGAGAGCGCACCAGATGCAGGATGATCTCCAGATCATGGATCATGAGATCCAGCACGACACCGATGTCCATGCTCCGGTTCGGAAAGGGCGAGAGCCGGGTGGCTTCGATAAACCGGGGCTGTTTGATACGCGCTTCCAGCTCCCGCATCACCGGATTGAAGCGCTCGATGTGGCCCACTTGCAGCACCAAGTTGCGCGACTCCGCGAGCGCCACCAATTCCTGCGCCTCGGTGAGGGATTCACTGAGCGGCTTCTCCACCAGCACGTGCTTGCCCTGCTCCAGCAGGAATCCCGCGACCTGGCGATGCGCCACCGTCGGCACCGCCACAGCGGCAGCATCCACCTCGGCTGCGAAGTCCTCCAGCGTGGAAACCGCCTTCGCACCGTATTGGGAGGCCAGTTCCTCAGCCCGGGCCTGGTCCAGATCAAATATGGCGGTCAGATCCGCGCTCTCCAAGGCCGCCAGCACCCGGGCATGGTTCTTTCCCATGGACCCAACTCCAGCGACTCCGACTCTGATGCGTTCACTCATGTGTCCGGCATGTTGGCCAGCGGAGCGAGCAGCCGCAAGGGAAAAAGGAGCACCCATTCCGCGGTGGTCTGCACTACTTGTGCAGATGATCCAATGCAATCCCATTGGCCCACGTGGGATGGTCATCAAAGTCTGCCGCAGTTCCATCTGGATTGAGTAATATGGTGACCTTCAAGGCCTCACCCCTAAAGTCCCATATCAGTGATGCTCCCTGACTACTTTCTGGGCTTGAGCCCTCAATCAATGGACGGAGGTAAACCGTAAAGCGACTTCCTCGAAACTTTGGAAACGTAGATGGCCACTCCTGTACCATCTCATTGCTATCCTGACCCTGGGGATGCTTCTTGAGTTGCATCAACACCCAAGCCCGCAAGTCGTCCGGATTCAC
>JBGGMQ010000603.1:0-16133 GCA_041287975.1 Verrucomicrobium sp.
CGGCAGCTTCGCACTGTAGTGCACGGCCCGATGCCGGTTGTCATCATAGGCAAAGTGCAGCCACTTTTTGTCCTTGCTCACAAACCCGTCGGGATAGTTCATCCGCCCCTTCGGGCCGTCGCTGGATTCTTGCACCAGCACCCGCTGGTAGGGCCAGGTCTTCAGGCCGTCAAAACTGATCCACAGTGCCAGGGGGCTGCGGTGCTTGGGGTTGGGATTGTGCAGCATCGCCACCGTGTCACCACCCAGCGGATACAGCGTCGCCTTGCTGCCGGGGTTGGGGATCTCCGTTTTCTCCGCGAGCTCCGGCCAGGTGCGGCCTCCGTCTTTGGATTCGGCGTAGTAGAGCACTCCGCCCAGCTTGTCGCCGCGGATGATCATCGCGATCCTGCCATCGCTGAGCTCTGCGAGATTGTTCTCCGCCCAGCCGAAGTACTTGTCATCCGCCGTCAGCCGGATGTTCCCGTGCTCCGTCCAGGTCTTGCCGCCATCACTGCTCATGATGACGCCGTTGCGGGGGTTGGTGAATGCCCGGTCCAGCGGTGCCTTGTCCTGCTCCGCCTCAGGTCCAATGTAATGCTGGAACGGCAGCAGGATGCGCCCGTCCCTGGTCACAATGTGATTGCGGATGAATGTGCGTTCCTTTAACCGGCCCGGCACCTCCTGCGGCTTGCTCCAGGTCTTGAAGGAGTCGTCACTCGTCAGGGACCACGAGCGCCAGTCATTCGCCCAGTGCTTTGAGTGGGTGGAGAAGTAGAGCGTCGCCTTGCCGTCGCGGATCAGCAGCTCGGTAGGTCCCTGCCCAATCGTCTTGCCCTCCCGTGGAAAGCCCACGTCAAACGATTCAAGCGGGGTCCATGTTTTACCTTGATCCTTGCTCCGCGTCACCCCGGTGTAGTTCAACGGCGAAGGCTCCGTGTCTCCTCCAGCCAGGATGAAAAGGATCCAGGTGCCGTCCGGCAGTTCCCGCAACGTGGTGTCGCACACCATCGAGTTGGGCTTGATCCCGTCGTAGGGAATGGAGGAGAAGTCCTGCTTCGCGTCCTCCGTAGTCTGGGCTGACCAGTCTCGGGCTTGCGCGTGAGAGGCAATTGACAACGTCGCGGCCAAGCCCAGGGCGGCCAGACCACGGATGACAGAAGGGAAGGGGAGTGAGGACATGCGTGAGGCAAATACGGGCTTGTCAGACGTTTCACGCAGGAGACGGCGGGCGAAGTGTTGTTATGGTAACATCAGCGGGAAAAGTTAGAGAAATGAAGGGGAGTGATGAAGTTCGGGATGATCGTGGCAGAAACCTGCAATAGGATTGCGGAAAAATAGAGCCATGGAGCGTCGATCAATCTTCAAAGTGATGTTGGGTGCCTTGGCATCTTTCCACTTCTCCTGTTCGTCGACAGGGCCAAAACGCACGAGCGTTTCCTCCAGTCGCTCTCAGCTCTGGCTGGATGCCGTCCGCCAACCGGGTGGCTTTGCGATGGCTTATTACCTGCGGTTGACAGAAGACAGGGATAAACGCCCCGTCATACCGGGCAGCTTCGAGGACATCATGAAATGGTCATCCGGTCCGTCCCCAAACGTTTTGGATTATCAATCTGGGCATCTCGATATCGCAGCCCTTGTGGCAAGGGTTCAAATGCAGCGGCGTCTTTCTGATCGCGATTCCACCGAACTCATGAGAGGCTTGTTGGACTCCAGGGAACGTCTGAATCGCAAGGCGTGTTTTTCACCGCGGCATCTGGTGGTCTTCTACTCGCCGACGGGAGCACCTGTGGGTTCAGTGGAGATATGTTTCCATTGTGAGAATTTTCACATATCTCCATCTGGCGCTGTTGCAGATCTCGGAGACCTCTTGGTGGCAGCAAAGATTTTTACAAGCGCTGGCTTCCCTCTGGGCGAGGGATTTCCCAACTTTCCAGCCTATGAAAAGGCCCTTCGCAAGAGCCGTGAGCAACTGGAAGTGCTAGCCCCATAGATTTTCATACGCGTGTAAGGGTGAATGTCACGTACGCGCTGGAAATGTCATTTTTGACAAGTGGTGCCTACGTTCAAGTGTCTGCTCTGGACGCCTTCCCGCGTGATATTTACCGAACTTTATGGTTGAAGGATGACAGCTTTTTATCGTCCAATGTTCAGCGCCCACCGAATCAGTAGGGCGTCTCAACATCCTCACTACAAACCCCTTTATGAACATCCAGAAAACAATCACCGCCTTGATGGCCGCCGCTACCATTAGTCTTGCTTCCTGCCAGAGCGGACCCAATGCCCAGACTGGCACAGTGCTTGGCGCCCTTGGTGGAGCCGCAGCAGGCGGCATCATCGGCCACCAGAGCGGTCGCGGCCTTGAGGGTGCAGCCATTGGTGCCGGCTTGGGAGGCTTGGGCGGGAACATGATCGGTGGCGCTCAAGACCAGCGCAACTACCAGCGCCGCGCCTACTACGATCAGAATCGCGGCGGCCCGTACTACAACAATGGCGGTGGCTATTACAACAACGGCTACTAGCCACCGCAGCCGCTGCAGGGAGTGCGTGGCCCTGCAGTATCGCTGTCCCGGGCAATCCATCCTGCATGGCGGGATTTGCCTGTGTACAGGCAGCGTCTGTGGCATGAATAGAGGGGTGCGGTGATGCCGCACCCCGTTTCATGTCGGAGCCAGACACAGATTCAGACTTGCCCGTGAGTTCAGGGGAATCTTTGGAGATTCCACCAGCGCCCGTCGTGGCTCCTGCCTTGGCGGACGGCACGGCTGTCGCCCCCGTCTTCCGGCAGATGCGTCTCTTCGCAGCCGAGAATCCCATGCGCCATCGCTTTGGCCGCACTTTCTGGCAAACGGTCCCGCATTCGCCCGGCGTCTATTATTTCCGGGATGCGGAGTTGAAGCTTCTCTACGTCGGCCAGTCGCATGATCTGCGGAAACGCGTCGGCAGCTACCGCCATGTCCATCCCGACCGCCATCCCCGGCGCCTTGTTCGTCTCGTCCATCAGGTGCGCCACATCGAGTGGGAGGTCTGCCAGGACCACGATGCCGCAAAGGCCCGTGAGAAAGAGTTGCTCCTAGAACTTCGTCCCGGGTTCAATCGCGCCGGCGTATGGCTGCCGCCCCCTTGGTGGCTGGAGTTCCGCCCTGCCCAGGGCGGCCTCTCCCTGCGACTGCTTGCTGCCGTGCCTGCCAGTCTTCAGGAGGGCTGTCACTACCTCGGTCCCTACCCCTCTTCGTTCCGCTGGGTGCATGCCGCACTCGGGCGCTGTCTTCATCGGTGGCTGCATCCTCACTTGTCCCTGTCCTCCTGGCCCCAGGGATGGATGGGGGAGCGGGTGCCCCTGCACCTGTGCTGGAGCTCGCTCCCTTCCGGTCTGCCCTTCCCGCCCGACGCTGCCGTCCTCGCCTTCCTGTCCCGTCAGTCCGACCAGCTCCTTGAGGCATTCCAGCAGATGGTCACAGAGGAAACTCCGCCACTGGAAAAGGAGTTCTGGCTTGGCCAGATCGAGTTCCTTGCAAAATTCGCCACCCTCCCTCCTTCGGCTCCGTCGTCAGACTCGGTCGCAGCCTCTCCCGTCATCGTCCCTGCACCGCGCCCTGCCGCCCAGCGCCATCCCAGCCTCTTCGGAGACGATTGACTCCTGCAGAGTATCGCCCCGGATCGCTGTTGCCGTTGACGAGCCCGCCACCATTGCTTAGGAGGGGCGCACATGAGCAGCAGCAGCAACGACGAGAGCATCCCCGCCATCGGAGTCATCGGCGGCAGTGGCCTGTATGACATCGAGGGCCTTACCGATCGTGAAGAGATCCGGGTCACCACCCCCTTCGGCGATCCCTCCGATGCCATCGTCTCCGGTGTGCTCGCCGGGCGTCGCGTCTTCTTCCTGCCTCGCCATGGCAAAGGTCACCGCCTTCTGCCTACCGAGTTGAACCACCGGGCGAATATTTATGCCCTTCGCTCCCTCGGCGTGCGCTTCCTCATCGCCGTCACCGCCGTTGGCAGTTTGAGGGAGGAGTACCATCCCCGCCACATCGTCCTCCCGGACCAGTTCTTTGACCGCCTGTCCCGTCGGGACCAGCACACCTTCTTTGGCCGGGGCATCGTCGCCCATGTCGCCTTTGCCGATCCCATCAGCACGGGTCTCCGCCACCTCCTTGCCGAGGGCTGCCGCGAGGAAGGCGTCACCGTGCATAATGGCGGTACCTATGTGTGCATGGACGGCCCCGCCTTCTCCACCCGTGCGGAATCCCATGCCAATCGCCAGCTTGGCTTCGACGTCATTGGTATGACCAATCTTCCCGAGGCCAAACTCGCTCGTGAGGCCGAGATCGCCCTGGCCACTCTGGCCATGGTCACCGACTACGATTGCTGGAAGGTCGAGGAGGAACCCGTCACCGCCGAGACTGTCGTGGGCCACCTTCATGCCAATGCCACAACGGCAAAGAGCATCCTCGCTCGAGTGATTCCCCGCATTCCACTTGAGGCCACCTGGCCCGAGCATCAGGCCCTCGCCGCCGCCGTTTTCACTGATCGGAAGCTCTGGCCGGAGGACACCAAGACCTCCCTGCAGGCCATCCTCTCCCCCTATCTCTAGCCTGCTTTTGGATACCCCACGCCGCCCTCCTGGCAGAAAATCCAGCTTTCCATCCCCGTAGATTCGTTTACGGTGCTTAACCATTCCGGCCTTCCTTCACCCCTCTTTTTATCTCGTGACGAAACCTCGCATGTTCTTTTCCTTCTGGCTTAGTGTCATCCTCGCGGGAGGGCAGACAGGCTGCTCCATGCTGAGGAAGGAACCCGAGGTGGTGCTTTCGAATCCGAGCGTGGTCCAGCCCCGGCCTCCTGCACCTCTGCCTACCGGTCCTACAGGCAAGCGTCGCAATCCCGACTTCTATCAGGTTCCCAAGGTCCCGCCACCCGGCGCACGGAATTCCTACTCCTCCGTGCATGTGAATGGCCCCTACATCGCCATGACCTTTGACGACGGCCCCCACCCGTCGAACACCCCGCGCCTGCTGAACATTCTGAAGGAGCGCAACATCAAGGCCACCTTCTACGTCGTCGGCCAGATGGCGCGTGAGTACCCGAATATCATCCGTCGCATCCTCGCAGAGGGTCACGAGATCGGGAACCACACCTACACACACCCCATCCTGACCAACGTCTCCGACGACCGCATCCGCAAGGAGCTGGGAGATACGCACAAGGCACTCGTCGATATCGCAGGCTACCATCCCCGCACCATGCGCCCACCCGGTGGCGGCACGAATGCCCGTCTGAAGCAGTGGTTCCACGACGAGTACGGCTACAGCACCATCATGTGGAGCGTGGACCCGAATGACTGGAAACGCCCCGGCGTCAGCGTTGTCACCAGCCGCCTTGTCAATGGTGCCCGCCCCGGCGGCATTCTGCTGGCCCATGACCTTCATGCACCCACCATCGATGCCATGCCCGGCACGCTGGATCAGCTCCTCGCCAAAGGTTTCCGTTTTGTGACCGTGAGCCAGCTCATCAATATGGAGACCAGCGCTCCTGCCACCGCCGCGGTCGCTGGTGCTGGCGCTGCCGCATCCGCTCCTACCTCCAGTACTGAGGCCCCTGCACCGCTTCCCGGTTTGGGAGCCCCGCTCAGTCCGGCTCCCGTTTCCGGGGCTACGATTTATCCCACCGGCCTGCCTTCAGAGGCTCCTGCCCCGACCTTGAGGCCCCGTGTGGATAACCCGGCTGCCGCTCCCGGCTTTTGATCCTGATGAGTTGTACCACGGAATAAGACCACTGGCACACCGCAAAGGAGGCACTTCGGACCTGGATGATCGGCCAAGAATACTTCGATCTTCGATCCCGCCTCGGCAGCACGTTGTATTCGTTGAAGTCCCTCGTCCCCGAGCTCGGGGCAGGGCCTGACGAGGCCAACATCATTGAGAATCTGGTCAACAGTCTCAAGGATCCCTTCGTCTTCGTGGTCGTGGGCGAAGTGAATGTGGGCAAGTCCACCTTCCTTAATGCCCTCTTCGGCACAGACCTTACGAAGACCGGCATTGTCCCCACCACGGACAAGATCTTCTTCTTCAAGCACGGGCCCAAGCTGAAGCACGTGCCCGTCAGCCGCACGCTGGAGGAGGTCTACGCCCCTGTCGACCTGCTCAAGGACTTCCACATCGTCGATACTCCTGGCACGAACTCGATTGAGAACGAGCACCAGGAAATAACGGAACGTTTTGTGCCCATGGCGGACATGGTCATCTTCGTGTTCTCCGCCATGAATCCCTGGGGTGCTACCACCTGGCAGTTCCTGGACAAAGTGCACCGCCAGTGGATGCGGCACGTCATCTTCGTTCTCCAGCAGGCCGACCTCCGCACCCCAGAGGAGATCGTCTCCATCCAGCAGTACATGGTGCAGCTCTGCCGCCAGCGGTTCGGGCGGGATTTTCCCATCTTCCCCGTGTCGGGCAAGCGTGCTTACCTCGCCCGCAGCTCCGGCCTCGACCGCGAACGCCTGCTGGAGGAAAGCGGCTTCAACCGGCTGGAGAAGCACATCTCCGACTGCATCGGAGGCAAAGGCCCCCGCCTCGGCAAGCTCAACAACGCCCTGCGCATTGCCCAGACCATGGTGAAAAGCCTGGCGGAGCAGTCAGACACCCGCATTGCCGCCCGCGAGCGCAAGCAGGCCGCCATGCTGCAGATCGAGCAGGAACTCGCCAACCGCCAGGAGCGCACTCATAGCAAGCTCACCGCCGCTGTGGATGCCACTGAGCATGACTTCGGCTGGCTCGCTGAGGAACTGCTCAAGCACCTTGAAGTCCTCTTTGATCAGAAGCTCGCCTTCCAGTGCGTCTTCCGTGAGAAGCGGCAGGTCGCTGGTGTCGAGCGTGTCCTGAGGGACAAGCTGGACGTCCCCACCTCCCAACGGTGGACCCAGACCGCCTCCATTATTGAGGATGATCTTAACGAAGCCGCCGACTCTCTCAGCCGCCACATGAGCGAGGATCTTCGCGTGCAGTTGCATGAAGAACTGCGCCATGACCCCAGCTTCTGGAGTGCCTACAAGTCGCGTCTCGTCGCCAATGTCTCCAGCTTGGTCAATCAAGTCGTCGGGGCCGTGGGCATCGAGCGCGAGCTGGCTCCTGCCTTGACCAACTCCCGCCAGATGATGATCTGGATGGTCGTCGTCAGTGGTGCCTCCGTCCTCACCGCCGCGGCTCTGGTCGCCTTGGGCCAGTGGAAGGTCGGCCTTGCCGCCATCGGTGCTGGTGCTCTCATGGCCTGGCTGCTCTGGCTCGCCTGCGGTCGCATCTTCAGCACCGCCCGTCGCGCCTCCACCTTCAAGTTCAACGCCGCCAAGCCTGAGCTTCGCCATCACCTGCAGACCTTGACCTCGCAGGAGGTTCGTGAACTCTACAGCAACCTCAGCCAGATCCTCATCCCCACGAACGAGAAGCTGCAGGATCAGCAGAAGCGCCAGACCTTCCAGCACGAGAGCCTCAACCACCTCGCCGCCACTTTCCGCGAACTCGACACCAAAATGGCCGAGCTCAACCTCCGCGGCGAATAGAGAAGCTTCTGCCACCCGAAGCCCATCTTGTTAATCTTCTAAAATCTTGTCAATCCTGTCAAAAAAAGGCGCTCGTCTCCCCCTCGAATCTCAAATCTTGTTAATCCTGTCGGAAGAAGCCCCCTCACCACCCCCGGGCACCGCCAGCAGGTCATGATAGATGCCCTCCGCATGCCGCAGCATCGAAGTTGCTGCCTCAGATTCATCCTGTACTACCGCCGTCGCTCCTCGATCCATCAAGCGGCTCCGGTCAGAGGCGAACCGGCTTCTCGCCAGAATGGGCACATCCGCATTGATGTCCTTCACCAGGTGAATGGCTTCGAAGGCGATACGGGAGTCGGGGAAGGTGAAGGCCACCAGGCTGGCGTCATGCAACCTCGCCAGCTCCCACGTCTCCCGTTGCGCCGCATCGGCATACAGCACGGAGATGCCCTGCTTCTTCAGCGCCCGCACCGTGTTCACATTCAGCTCGATCACCAGCACTTCGATGCCGTACTTCGCCAGCGCCTTGTGCAGGGCCGCGCCCACATGCCCATAGCCGCATAGCACGGCGTGCCCGCGCAGGGACTTGATCTTCTGTTTGTAATCTTCCGGCTCTCCCACCGCCTTCTTCGCCTTGATGTAGCCCTTCTTCTCCAGCCAGTCCGCAAACGCCGGCACCGCTCGCATCATTGCCGGCACCACCGCCATGGAGATCGCCCCAGCGGTGTTGAACACCTGCACGAACACCTTGTCCCACGGCATCATGGTGCTCGACCGCGTCATGAGGATCAGGGAGAACTCTCCCGCAGAGGCCAGGGCGGCCATCGTCATCAGACTTGCCCGCCAGCTCAGATGCAGCGCCCGGCACGCCAGACCCACGATCAGCGCCTTCACCAGAATGAGCGCCGTTGTGAAGGCCAGCACACTTGGCAGATGCTGGGAGAGGATACCTACATCGATCGTAAGGCCGATCGAGACGAAGAACAGCGTCAGGAAGAGGTCCTTGAAGGGCAGGATGTCTGTCATTACCCGGTGGCTGTAGATGGAACCGCTCGCCACGAGCCCCGCCACAAAGGCACCCAGCGCCGGGCTCAGGCCGAGCGCGGCGGCCAGGCACGTCACCCCTGCGCAGAGCGCTACTACCATCAGGGTGAAGAGCTCCCGGCTCCGGGCGTTGGATACCGCCAGCATCACCCGCGGCACCACGTACCGGCCCAGCAGCCACACTGCCACGGCAAAGATCGCGCCATTCCCCACCGTCCCTGCCAGGGAGCTCCAGAGGTGGGATTCGCCACCCTCGGCGGACTTGCTCAGCGCTGGCAGGATCACCAGGAAGAAAATCACCAGCAAGTCTTGAAACAGGGCGATGCCCAGCGTGGACCGGCTTGACGGCCCCGCTGGTATGCCCAGGCTCTGGAAGGTCTTCATGCTCACCGCGGTGGAGCTCACAGAGATCGCCACCGCCGCCACCAGGGACTGCACCACGCTGAATCCGCAGAACTTGAAGAGCCCGAAGGCCAGCAGCGTCGTGAGCCCGCACTGGATGCCGCCCCCGACGAAGGCCGTGTGCCTTAGGTGGCGCAGCTCCGCCAGGGAGAACTCGATGCCGATCGTGAACATCAGCAGTACCACGCCCACCTCCGCGAAGCCTTCCATGCTGTGGTGAAACCCCGTTCCTGCACTTGAGAGCAGTCCCGAATTTGCTACCGCAATGCCGCACAGAAAGTATCCCACCAGAAGTGATTGCTGGAATCTTACGAGTGCCAGGGAGACCAGCACCAGAGAGGTCAGCAGAATGGACAGAATGATCAGCATCGGGGACACCCCCTCCGCGATGGCCAGTATCGGGCCGTTGAAAAGGTGGGTCATCAGGCTCTCCATGGTCTTGGTCGTGAGATGCTCGCGTGTGTGTGTCGTGTCGGAGGGGGACGGCTTCGTGGGAGCCTCGCGGGGTTTGTCCAGACCAGCGCGAGTCCTGTGCAGAAACAACGGAATGCTGGCGTGTGCAAGCAATCTGTTTATCACCGGAAAAAGGTTCTACCCGTCACGCTTATCCCTCGTCCCTTTGCCCTTTACCCTGCTCCGCCATCTCCCAGACGGATAAAAAGAGTTGTTTGCCTGCCCGGATTCAGCTTGGTTTGACCTTCGATGCCTGACTCCACCTCCACTGCCGCTCCAGCGCCCCCTAAAAGCAAGGCTCAGGTGTTCCGTATCCGGCTGGGCAGCACGCTCGCCATTTGGGCCGTCATCAGCGTGGCGCTCACGCTGCATCTGGACTGGATCCTGGTAGTCATGATTGGCCTTCTCGGCCTTCTGGGCACCTGGGAGTACTTTCGCCTGCAGAATTCAGACCGCGAGTCGCGGGACTTTACCCGACTGGCTCTGGCGGTATCCGCCGTTTACTGGGCAGGCATCGGTTGGCTCTGCATCCCGGGCCGCGTTGAGCCGCCCTGGTGGCTGGATGCCGCCGTCCTGGTCGTCACCCTCCACGGGGCTTTCTACCTCTCCTTCCGTACCGCGTTGGACGGAGCCAATACCCTCCGCCGCATTCAGAATCTTGTCTTTGGCATGGTGTACACCACCATCCTGGCAGGCTTCATGACGCGGATACTCTATTTTGAGGGTGCCTCCAGCGGGCGGCATCTCCTCCTGCTTTTTGTCATGACCACCAAGTTCGGGGACATGGGGGCCTACGCCTTCGGCTCCTGGTTGGGCAAGCACAAGATGATCCCCCACATCAGTCCCGCCAAGACCTGGCAAGGCTTCGGGGGGGCCATCTTCGGCAGCTATGTCGCAGTCGTCTGCATGATGTTGATCGTGCCCCAGCAATTGCTGCCCCTCACTTGGGGCCACGCCCTCATTCTCGCTCCCATCCTGAGCATTTCCGGGGTGGCAGGGGATCTGGCGGAGTCGGTCCTCAAGCGCTGTCATTCCATCAAGGATTCCGGCCACAAACTCCCAGGTATCGGCGGCATCTTGGATCTCACAGACAGCCTCTTGTTTACCGCTCCCGTGGCCTATTGTTACCTGAAGTCCATTTCCTGATCTCCGCCATTCGTCTGCCTCCAGCCTCTCTTTCGGAGAAGCCTCTGACCTGCTCCTCCCGCATTCGCCTGCATGATTTCCCGTTCCCGCCCCCGTCGCCGCAAAGTCCTCGTCCTCGGTTCCTCCGGCTCCATTGGTCACAGTGCCTTGAAGGTGGCGCAGGACATTCCCGACCGTATGGAGATTGTCGGACTCGCCGCCCGGCGCAGCGTGGAAACCCTCGCCCGGCAGGTCACTGAAACAGGCGTCAGAGTGGTCGCCGTCACGGATCCCCAAGCCGCTGCCGAGGCGCGGAAGATCCTTCCTGCTGATGTCGAGATCTTCACCGGGGCCTCAGGCTTGGTGGACTTGGTCAAGGCCTCCGGCGCGGACCTGGTCCTCGTAGCCATCATTGGCACCGCAGGTTTGGAGCCCGCCCTTGAGGCCATTTCCCTCGGCATGGACCTCGCTGTTGCCAGCAAGGAAATCCTTGTCATGGCCGGGGAGGCCGTCATGACCGCCGCCCGGGACAAAGGCATCGTCGTTCTGCCGGTCGATAGCGAGCACAACGCCATCTACCAGTGCCTGGAGGGGCGCGATCCCGCCCACGTCCGCCGTCTTTTGCTCACCGCCAGCGGGGGACCCTTTCGTCAGGCAGAGGTTGCAGATCTCGAAAATGTCACCGTGGCCCAGGCCTTGAAACATCCCACCTGGAACATGGGGCGCAAGATCACCATCGACTCCGCGACCATGTTCAACAAAGGCCTGGAGATGATTGAGGCCCGCTGGCTCTTTGATGTGCCCATGAGCCGCGTGGATGTCGTGGTCCACCCCCAGAGCATTGTGCACAGCATGGTCGAGTTTGTAGACAGCTCGGTCCTCGCCCAGCTCAGTCATTCAGACATGTGCTTCCCCATCCAGTACGCCGTTACCTGGCCGGATCGCGTGCCCAACACGTTGCCGCCTCTGGACTTTACCCGCCTCGCCGCCCTTCACTTTGAGGCCCCTCGTATCGATGCCTTTCCGGCCCTGCGTCTCGCCCGCGAAGCTGGCGAAGCCGGTGGCACGCTGCCTGCCGTGCTCAACGCCGCCAACGAGATAGCTGTCGACGCCTTCCTCAACGAGCGCCTCAAGTTCCCGGCAATCTGGGCCACCGTAGAGGCCGTCATGCAGAAGCACCAGAACATTGAGCATCCCACCCTTGAGGCCATCATTGAGGCCGATGCCTGGGCTCGCCGCGAAGCCACCCTGCTGGTGAAACAACATTGATGTGACACAGGCGTCTCTGCCTGTGCGTGCCCTGGGCATCCTGCCCGCAGGCGGTGCCAGTCATATCGCGGCATCTCAAACCCTCATCAGGTTCGAGGAAGCAGAAGCTGTCGGAGCAAGAACCTGTTTGGATAAAAACTCCGGGGGTGTTGCGAGTCATCAACCGGCTCCGTGGCTGTTTTCCCCCAAATAGCTCACATCCCATAGACCTCCCTGTCATCGTAGAAGACCCTCTTGCCGTCTATTTCCGTCCCTTTTACCAGGTCCGGTTCCTTTCGCCCCGAGGAGTCTTCCGCGGCTGCCCATGATCCCAACCCGTTTGGCTGCTCCACCACTGCTGCGACTGCTGTAGGCTCAGGCTCAACAGTGACGACCGATACCGGCGTAATCTGCGCATTCATCGCGCAATTCTACGACTTTCGCATGCAACAGAACAGGTTAATCGCAACGATTTGTCACCTCGTTGGGTCTCACAAGGAGGCGGTGGAG
Source organism: Verrucomicrobium sp. (assembly GCA_041287975.1). Lineage (GTDB taxonomy): Bacteria > Verrucomicrobiota > Verrucomicrobiia > Verrucomicrobiales > Verrucomicrobiaceae > Verrucomicrobium. The sequence goes on from JBGGMQ010000603.1 coordinate 12,296, forward strand.
ACAGTCATTCTCATGAGGAATATGATTTCTCCCGGAGGCTATGGGGGCAAACCGGTCAAAAGCTTGCTTTCATTCAATATCGAGCAAATTAAATATTATATAAATTACTCTATAATTGAAATTGTATAATTAATGTAGATCGATCAAAATACGACGTTCTGATTCAAGACAACCAGACAACGACGAGCGAAATGATGCAGGACCCGCACATATTTAAGGTCGCGGACGCACTTTCCCGGAACCCGCTTCAGCACGTTGCTGACAATTCAGGAGGGGAGCTTAAAACCCTCGTCCAGCTGGCGGCCCATGTCTGCGATGCCCCCTTTGCCTTCATCGCCTCTGTGGTTGGGGAGGACGCAACTGTCACTGCATCGTTTGGGCTCTCTGAAGGCATGATCTCGGCGGACGCCCCTTCGTTGCGCGACCTTGTCAGCATTTCGCCGCAGAATATCCTGGTCGTTGCTGATGCGACCCTTGAGCCCTCGCTCGCAGGATGTCCGCTGGTTCGCGGGAAGCTCCAAGCTCGTTTTCTGGCCCTGGCACCAGTCCAAAACGAATCCTCCATGCCTGCGGGCGTACTCTGTGTCTTCGACCGTATTTCTAGGAAACTGACTGCATCACAGGAGGTTGCGCTCGGTCTCATCGCGGGTCAGGTCGAGGCCATGATGGAGCTCTCCCGGCGCAGGAGCAGTGATGACAGGTTGCGACTCATCGCGACGTCGGTTGCTCATTTGAATGACCTAGTCATCATTACGGAAGCCGAGCCCATCGACGATCCGGGGCCTCGCATCGTCTATGTGAATGAAGCCTTCACCCGTCGCACGGGCTACTCCGCACAGGAGGTTGTGCACCGGAATCCGCGTTTCCTCCAGGGGCCGAAAACTCAACGCGAGGCTCTGGATCGCGTGAGGCAGGCCATGGCAGATCAGGTGGTGGTACGGGTTGAGATTATCAACTACACCAAGTCGGGGGAGGAGTTCTGGCTGGAGATGGAGGTTGTCCCGGTCTTCGGTCCCGGTAATCGTTGCACCCACTTCATCGCCATTGAGCGCGACATCACGGAGCGCAAGAACGCAGGGGAAAAACAGTGTGAAGCAGCGGAGGAGATCCTCCGCACCCTGACGTTGTTGCGCGCTGTCGCCGCGAGCACTCCTGATGCAGTCTTCGTCAAAGACCTGAAAGGGCGCTACCTCCTCTTCAATGAGGGCGCTGCCCGGGTTGTGGGTAAGCCCACCTCAGAGGTGCTGGGAAATGACGACTCTGCTGTGTTTGGTGCCGAGGATGCGCACTTGATCAGGCAAAATGATCTCGAGGTCATCAAGTCCGGACAGACGCGGACTACAGTCGAGGTGCTCACTGTTGAGGGTGTCACCCGCATCTTTCTGGCAACCAAGTCGCCCTATCGTGACGGTTCAGGAAACATCATTGGCATGGTTGGCATTTCCCGCGACATCACCGAGCGGCACCAGGCAGCAGAGAAGTTGCGTGAACAGGGCACCCTCCTGGATCAGGCCCGCGATGCCATACTGGTGTGCGATTTGAAACACTGCATTCAGTACTGGAACCGTGGTGCCGAGCGCATGTACGGTTGGACGGAGGGCGAAGCCCAGGGAAAATCCTTCAGAGAGTTGCTCTGTGGCGATCCCGCTTCCTATGAAAAAGCGGCAGAGCAAACTCTCCACACGGACGGCTGGACCGGAGCTCTCAAATTTTTTCACAAAAGCGGTCGTGTGCTGGATGTCGAGTGCCACTGGAGCCTCGTGCGCGATGACGCAGGACTCCCCAAGTCCATTCTCGCCATCAATACGGATGTCACAGAGCGCAAAAAGCTGGAGCAACTGGTCCTGCGAGCCCAACGCATGGAAAGTATTGGAACGTTGGCGGGCGGCATCGCCCACGATCTGAACAACGTCCTGGCTCCCATTTCCATGTCCATTGAGCTGCTCAAGATGGACGAAAGCAGCGAAAGCAAACTCGATCTTCTGGAGCTTATAGAGCGAAGTGCCATGCGCGGTTCTCACATGGTGAAGCAGGTGCTTTCTTTTGCCAGGGGAGTGGATGGCCAGTCTGTCACCGTGCAGGTCAGATCCGTCGTGCGTGAAATCCAGCGCATCGTTTGCGACACCTTTCCCAAGAACATTCAGACGAAAGTGCTGCTGCCAGAGGACCTCTGGCCGGTACTGGGAGATTCAACCCAGCTCCATCAGGTGCTGTTGAATCTCTGTGTGAATGCCCGGGATGCCATGCCTCATGGCGGTGCGTTGACCATCTCCGCCTCCAACGTCACGCTGGACGGACTCGACACTCTGGCCGGGCCCAAGGCAAAGCCAGGGCCCTATCTGGCCCTCCAGGTGGAAGACAGTGGTACCGGCATGCCTCCAGAGGTGGTGGACCGCATCTTCGAGCCTTTCTACACCACCAAGGAAACGGGTAAAGGAACCGGCCTGGGCCTCTCCACCACCGTTGCCATCGTCAACAGCCATGGAGGCCACCTCAAAGTGTACAGTGAGGTCGGCGTAGGGACCAAGTTCACCTGCTACCTGCCCGCCCAGGTCGAGGCTGGCGGGCGCGAGCAACTCACAGCCGTGGAAACCCTTCCCAGGGGCCGTGGCGAACTCGTCCTCGTGGTCGATGACGAAGCCCCGGTTCGAGAAATCACCCGCCAGACCCTCGAATCCTTTGGCTACCGCGTTCTTCTCGCCGCCGACGGAGCCGAAGCCCTCGCCGTCTATGCGGAGAACAAAAAAGACGTCGCCCTCGTCCTCACTGACATGATGATGCCCGTCATGGATGGCCCCGCCATGATTCAAGTGCTGGCCCGGATGAGCCCCCAACTCCGCATCCTCGCCACCAGCGGCCTCAGCGGAAACGGCCTCCAGTCCGTCGCAGGCGGCTCCAGCACCATTCTCTTCCTCCCCAAGCCCTACACCGCCTCCACCCTCCTCCAAACCCTGCACCAAATGCTCAGGTCAGGAGAGGACGCGCTTCTGGAGCCACGCGCCTGTTGACCCCCGTCAACCGCTCATGCCGTAGTTCGAGTGTCCCACTCGTTCAGTCGCAAGCCGACCAAGCAACCACTCACCCCCAACTTCCATCACCCTCCAGTGTGGAAGAAGCGCCCCGCTCTAGGCCCACTTGCCTGTCGAATCCCGCTTCCTCCAGGCCACCCTCGCCGTCCAACCACTACTTCACTCCCTCCACCGGTTTCACCTCTGCACCCACCTTCACCTTCGCCTTCTTCTTCTCCATCCGCTCAGGCACCAGCGGATAAGGCGACGCTTCAATAGCCTTGCGGCCATTCACCTCATCGTAGCTCAACTCCCGTCGCTCCAGCAATCCGCCGCCTGCTTGCCAGATCTCATAGTGCAGTGTTGGAGGGGCGGCGCTTGAATCCAAATCCAACACCATCCAGAGCTTGCCTTCATCAGCCCCGGTGAAACGTTCCGGATTCTCCTGCAAGGTCCCGTTGCTGCTGCCAAACGGACCGCTGGTAAACTCCAGGAACCTGCCTTGAATCTGATACCCTGCGGTGAAGTGTCGATCTCCGGAAAGCAGCGTCACGCCTTCAATCTTGTTTTGCGTAATGTGATCGAAGATCTCCTGTCGTTCCCTGGCAAAAGACGACCAGCAGTCCGATTGCGTCAACGTCTGCCATTCACTACCGCAGGCCACAATCTTGAATGCCGCTTTCGAAGCCAGCAGCCCGTCCTTCAGCCACTGCAACTGCCGGGCCCCGAGCATCGTCTTCTTGCCATCTTCTGCCCCCTTGTTGGGCGTCCGGTGGTACCGACTGTCCAGCATGAAAAAATCCACGCCACTTCGTGAAAACGAGTAGTAG
>JBGGMQ010000604.1:0-2853 GCA_041287975.1 Verrucomicrobium sp.
TGTTTCTGACTGGCACCACCGGGGTCGGGTTGGTTCCTGAACCAGGGCGCGCGACGTTTTTTTTTTTTTTTGGTTCCCTGCTGATGTGGCGTCGGACACGGGCGGGCAAGGGAGTTTGAAGTTTGCCGGCTATTTCGCCACCACGACTTCGCGCTGTGCTGCCCACGCGTTGACATCCTCGCGCTTGATAGCGGCCGCCATCAGGTCGGGGAACAAGTCCGGGGTGCAGGCAAAGGAGGGGACGCCCAGCGCTCCCATCTTTGCGGCCAGTTCGTGATCATAACAAGGGGAGCCTTCGTCGCTCAATGCGAGCAGGACGAGAAACTGGACGCCGCTGCCCACTAGATCGGCGGTGCGACGCAGCAGGTTCTGCTCCACGCCCCCTTCGATGAGGTCTGAGATCAGCACCAGGATGGTGTTGGCGGGATCGGTGATCAGGCTCTGGCAATATCCCACGGCCCGGTTGATATCCGTGCCACCGCCGAGTTGCGTGCCGAAGAGCAGCTCCACGGGATCATCCAGCTGGTCGGTCATGTCCACCACCGAGGTGTCGAAGACCACGAGATGCGTTTTGACAGAGGGGAGGCTGGCCAGCACCGCACCGCAGATGCTTGAGTACACGACTGAGGCAGCCATGCTGCCGCTCTGGTCGATGCAAAGAATGATCTGACGCTGGGTGCGTTGTTTCTTGCGACCAAACCCGATGCGCTTCTCCGGCACGATGGTCTGATGATCTGCCTGCCAGTGTTTGAGATTGGCGCGGATCGTGCGAGGCCAGTCCATCTCCGCAAGTCGGGGGCGGAGGTTCCGCTCGGCACGGTTGAGGGCACCGCTGACAGCGGAGCGGATGGGTTCCTCCAGCTTGCGGATCAACTCGTCGACCACGCGTCGCACAACGAGGCGGGCGGTCTCTTTGGTCTTCGCGGGCAGGATGCTGTTGAGCGCGATCAAGCTGGCCACCAGATGCACGTCGGGCTCCACGGCCTCCAGCATTTCAGGCTCCGTCAGCATCTCCTGCAAATGCAGCCGGTCCAACGCATCCTTCTGCATCACCCGCACCACGGAGGAGGGGAAATACTTGCGGATGTCCCCCAGCCACCGGGCCACGCGGGGGCGGCTGCTTTCAGTTCCTCCTTTGGGGCGGGAGCGGGCTTGTAGACCCTTGCCGTCTTCGGGGTCGTAGAGCTCGCCCAGGGCCCGGTCCATCTCCACATCAGCTCCCGTCAAAGCCAGGCCGGTGCCATCCGCACCTTCACCGCCCAGGATGAGGCGCCAGCGACGTAGCTGTTCTTGGGAATCGAGAGTGGGAGCAGTACTCATGCTGACAGGAAAGGTTGGGGATCAAGAATGGGATGAGGGCAGGCCAAACAACTGGCGCAACACGGGTACGACCAGTCCGGCACGCTCCGGGTCCCAGGTGACGTCTGAAGGGTCAGAGGACGCGTTGCTTCCTGAACCCGCCGCGACACCGCGATGACGGGCCCTCTCTCCCAGTTGCCGGCGTTCGGGAGAGGAGATGAGGGCAAAGGTGCGCCGCACCAGAGGCAGGATGGCGGTGAAATGGTCTGCGGTGAGGGATCGAACCCAGTCGTCCAGCAACTGGAAGAGACGGTCATCGTGCAGCAGCACCATGCCGCTTTGGTTGAGGAACCCCTCCAGCCATGCCGCACCGGCCTCTGGCGGAGCGCCTCGCGAGAGGGCCCGGCTCATGCGTGTGGCAACTGCGTTGGTGGAGTCTTGCTCCGCCTTTTCATCCAGCAGCAGTCGGGCGCACAAGCCGGCCACCTGGCCATGGACGCCCTGTCCGTCGGCAACAATGGCAAGCGCTCGCAGCCATGGTTCACGATGCGTCTCCGTCTCCAGCAGCTTCACGGCCTGGTGGACGGCGCTCAAGTGCCGGACCGCATTGGCGGCGGCCTCGTCGTCCAGAGAAGCGCACGCGTTGGGCAGGCCGATGCAGATGCGTGTCAGCATGCCGTCCAGCACATGCAGTACCAGTCCGCTGTCGGTCTTACGCACGTCTCCATAGCGTGAGACTTGGGCCAGCGGAGGCACGGCGGCCATCAGTTGGAGGACGTCTCCCGTGACCGCGGCCCGGTTTTCCAGTTCGTGCACGATCCCGCTCAAAGCCCCGGCCAGGTGGGCCAGGAGGGCCTCTTTCACCAGCAGGGTGAGCGTGGGCAGATCGGTGGCTTTGGCCGCCCGGTCCTTCGCAAATGCCGACGCCGCCTCTTCCACCGTTCCCCCCCAGGGAGAGGCTTCGATCAGCGACACTGCAAACTCCGGTTTCCACTGGTAGCGCCAGAGTTCGTGGAAAGTGCCCTTGCCACTCCGGGTGTCGGTGACTTCGCCCCAAGGCACCCGCAGCAACCTCAGTCGATGCAGCAGATGACTCCGAAAAAGGTCTGTTTCCTTCCGCAGATCCAGGTCCAGCATCTCCTGCGTGGGGCTGACTTTCATGCGGAGGCTCTTTTGCAGCTTCTGCAAATCCCGCTGAAGCGGAACAGTGGGGGCGGACTCGGGCACACCCCCAAGTCGTTCGCCGATGATGAGCTTTTGCCGCACCAGTCGCAGAGCGGTATCATCGCCCATGCCCACGATGGCGCGCGCTGCCTCCATGAGCTCCGGCAGACCCGGTGCAGGTTTCTCACGTATGGCGGCCAGCGATTCCGACAAGCGAACGCACTCGATCAGGTGGGCACTGGAGCAATCAAGATCGGCCTCCCGCAGGACGGCGCCGACTCGTGCGAACCAACGGGGCAGGCTGGCATCCTGACGCAGCCACAAATGTTCATACCACGCAGGTGAGGTCACGCCCGCGCCGTAACCACTCTCTGCTGCCAGGCGGCTGTA
>JBGGMQ010000605.1:0-2771 GCA_041287975.1 Verrucomicrobium sp.
ATTCACCGACACGGTGCGCGTCACCGTGGCCGTACCGGGCGTGGGCACACCGGGGAAGTCCGCCGCACTCGGGTGTACGAAGAGCTGCGCTGGAGTGAGCAGATCAAACTTCTGCGACTGATACCGGGCCAGCATCTTTTCCACCGGCTTCTGGGCGATCACGATCGGAGCCGCCGCCGTGGGGGCGATCATACCATAGTGGCTGGTATCGCCCAGAATCTCCAGCCTGGCCGCCAGCGCGGGGATATCCATGCGCACATTCACCACCTGGAAGATGGCGTTGGCCGCGATGGTGCGGTTCGCGGCGGTCATCACGCTGGTGCCTTCTTTGTCGGCGATGAGCGCATCTGCCGCGGTCAGTGCCGTGTTGATCGCCGGGTAGGCGCTGGCTGCCACGGTGAAGGTGGCGTCCTCCGGCGTGGTGCCGCTGAAGACGAGGCCAAAGGGATCCAGGATCGAATTGGCATCTGTGAACTGCTGGGCGGAGAGCGCCCACGGCGTGGCACAGATGACGATGCCCCCGCCTGCTGCGGCGAAATTGCGGATGTTCGTGATGGCGGCGGCCGTGAAGCTGGCGTGGCAGTTGATCACCAGAACGTGGGCCGTGGAGAGATTCGCCGCGGTGAGATTGGTGCCCACCGCCACGGTCGAGTAGCCCTGGCCGGTGAATAAGGATGCTGCCACCGCCGAGTTTGCGATCGCTACTGTCGTGCCCGCTGCGGTCGAACGTCGACTGGCCCAAAGCACGGCATTGGAGAAGATCGTACTGCGAGCCCCCACCGCCGTATCAAAGAAGCCTGTGTGCGAGCACGCCACCATGCGTGCGGCAGAGGCGTCGTAGCTGTCGCCATACCGCCCCGCGGCGACGACGGCCTGCACGGGAGTGTCGGTGCCCAGCAGCACGGGAAACGCCGCCGCGCCATACATGGCCACCCCACCGGGTGAACCGGGGGCCGCGACGCTCTGCCCCTCTGTCCCCGTCGTGATTGCCGTGTAGTCTGTAGCAATGTCAGCGTGCAGTGGCGTCAGGCCTAAAGTCACGTACACCCAGAGCCCCCTGACGACGAAGCGTGACAACTTGGGACATAGACCACCGGAATTCTGCATGGACACTAGGTTCTCAAAATCGGGAGCCCCGGTCTTGTGAGTATTCGCGGCCTGCGATGCGGAATTCATCCAAAAGTGATGACCGAGACCAGACGCCTGGGATGAAATTAATTTACGAACCGAGGACGGCGGGGTGACTTCGTCTAATAGCCCGTAGAGATAAAAAGCGGCGGTTCCCGCACGCATCTCCAAAGCCCGGCAAGCCGGGCCAGTTGGAGGTTGTGCAATCGAACGAGGTGCCCACTCGGCCTCAGTCCTTACGAGACATGCGAGACTCACAGGGCGTCCAAGAACGCGGCAGCGACTGGGAGCGACGATCTCCGAATCGCCGTTGACCGTGACAGGCGGGCAACTACGACAATCATCAGCGGAGGCCACGATCTCCGCTCACCCCGGCGACCTGGAGATCGCCGCTCCTTGGACAGGGGTGCGCTCAAGTCTGGAGTGTGAGGCAAGCGCCAGCCTCAAGACATTCGCATCGCCCAAATCCACTTGATTTTTACACATACGACCGTCATCTTTCGCCACACTGGACAACATCCCCCACCCCTGTCTCCCTCAAACTCCCCTATGTTCCTCTGGACTGGCAACGGCCTCTTCATTCCTCTCATCGCCATCCTTGCGTTTTTTCTGGGTAGCTCCGTCATGGATCTGATCGCGCCTCCCTCGCCCTTCTGGTCTACGGCGAGCATCCTGGGCATCATCATGCTTTCGCTCTATGGCTTCTCCCGCAGCAGGTTTGGCCGCACCACCAGCTATCCGGGTTTTGATCGTCACTCCCGCGAGAACATCGTGCAGCACAGGCGGCACAGTTTCCTTCTTATTCCCTCCAGAGGGTGGGCAGCGCTGGCGCTCATGCCGACACTGGTGATGATTGTGATCGCCATCCTGATTCCCCAAGAGGCCATCGATCTCTTCACAGGAGTGCAGACACCTGCAGAGAAATCCTGGGGCCTCGCTCACATTCGGACCATGAGCCTGGAATATGGCCTCGGCCAGGGCAACACGCCTGAAGCCGTCGCTCTAGCCGAGCGCTATGCCACACGGCTCAAAGGCATTCGCGATGGCGGCATGGTAGAGATCGACGCTCGGAAAGACCCCTTCAACTACGGACAGTTCATCACCTTCTGCCAGCTCAACCAAGATGCCTGCGTGTTCCTTGTAAATGTGCCTGAACTTCGGAAATTGAACCGGGAAGCCCGTGACTTCATTGCGAACGCTGCGTGGCAGGTGGCCGACGAATGCGCCAAAACTCTGCCAGCCAAGCCAGCGCATCTGGTCGTGGGAATTCGCGGTGTCCTCACTTATGACCGCGTCCTCACCGGACCGGTTGGCTCTCCATCGCTCCCTCCTGTCCAACACTCTTCCAAAGAGGCTCGACAGAAGCTGGCAATGTACTTCCTTGAACCCGGGTCTGGCGGCTCTGTGAACTTCGCCAGCACCGCAGTGGACGCTGCCCCGTCGTCGGACGGCTTGATCCGGCCGTTGGCTGCCGCCTCGGCCTCCCGGAACAAGGTCCCAATCACGACCGCCGCCACTTTGCTCCCCACCCCGGTGCGTGAATGGAGGGGCGCAGATGGCAGATCCCTGCGCGGCAACCTGGTACGGTTCGCCAATGCCACAGGAGAAGCGGCCCTTTTCGTGCGTGAAGACGACGGTCTCCT
>JBGGMQ010000606.1:0-7910 GCA_041287975.1 Verrucomicrobium sp.
GATGCACCGCAAACGGCACACGGAGGGTGATGCTGATAGCCCCAATGGGGATCACCTTGACCGCGCGCCGTACAGAGAGTTCCCGTCCATCAGCGCCCCGCAGCACGATCGACTCAAGGTTCGCGGTACGGGGCTGGTAAAAGAGTTGCTGGCGGGGGCTCTTCTTGGAAAGCCCAATCTGCTGGGCTTCCAGCGGGCGCCCCAGGAGGGTCTTGAGGGCAGGTCGGCGGAGCTCGTAAGCGATGTCAAATGCGTAGAAATAGACGACCTCGCCCCGAAGCTGGAGGGTTGGGGCGGCAAGAGGAGCATCTGACATGCTTCATTTTACCAAGGATGGTGATGGCCGTACAAGCCGCTGGTGACGTTTCCGACACGTGAAAATGAGGAATGAGGTAAACTTGCTTTTTCCACAGAGGCACACACAGCGGATAGTGGGCACAAAAAACCGCCGTTCCCATGTAGGAGACGGCGGTGACAATTTGATGGAAGAGCGGCTTATTCGCCTTCGGTGAAGCGGCCAAAGGCGCGAAACTTCTCGTAGCGCTGGTTCAGGAGCTCTTCCGTGGAGAGCGGCATCAGCTGAGCCAGGGAGGAAACGAGAGCCTGCTTCAGGCTGGCAGCCGTGGCGGCGTGGTCGTAATGAGCCCCACCAAAAGGTTCGGGCACGATTTCATCGATGATGCCGAGTTCTTTGAGATCCGGAGCGCTGAGCTTGAGGGCTTGGGCGGCTTCGGGAGCATGCTGACGGTGTTTCCACAGAATGGCGGCGCACCCTTCGGGAGAGATGACAGAGTAGTACGCGTTCTCCAGCATGAGGACGCGATCAGTGACGCCAATGCCGAGAGCACCCCCAGAACCGCCCTCCCCAAGGACGACGGCGACCATGGGAGTGCGAATCTTCATCATCTCCAGGAGGTTGAAGGCGATGGCCTCCGCAATATTGCGTTCTTCGGCACCGATGCCGGGGAAAGCTCCTGGAGTGTCGATCATGCAAATCACGGGCAGGCTGAACTTCTCGGCCAGGCGCATGAGGCGCAGGGCCTTGCGGTAGCCTTCTGGGTGGGCGCTGCCGAAGTTGCGGAGAAGATTTTCCTTGGTATCGCGCCCTTTTTGCTGACCGATGAGGACGACGCGCTGCCCGTTGAGCATGGCAAAACCCCCGGGCATGGCATTGTCATCGCCGATATGCCGGTCGCCATGCAACTCTACGAACTCGTCAAAACAGAGTTTTGCGTAGTCGAGCATGTAAGGGCGCAGGGTATGGCGGGCGATTTGCACACGCTGCCAGGGACTGAGGTTGGCGTAGGTCTCCTCTTGTAGCTGAGCCACTTTCTTCTCCAAATCCGCAATGGCAAGGGTGACTTTGCCTGTGTTCTTCAGCGCCTGCTTGCGGCGGAGGTCTTCCAGCTCCTCGCGGGCCTTCACGAGGGGTTTCTCAAATTCCAAAGCTTGTTTCATCATACTGGCGGAAAATTCAGGTTGAGGTTAGCGCGCGACGAACAGTTTCGTCTGAGTGCGGATGATGGTGAAGAGTTCTTCGATGTCTTCCTTGGCGAGGAACACGCCCGTCTCGGGAATGCCTGCCAGGGTGTCGTCTTCCACCGCATCATTTTTTGCCGGGTTGTTCTTGCCGGAACTTTTCCCCTTCCCTTTCGCTGCCGGGGTGACGGGCACTGCCGTCTTGTCTGTCAAAGGTTTGGCCTTGGGCATGCCTCGCAGGTCGAAGCCATTGCGGTTGGCCACCAGTTGTTTGTCAGCCACCACGAAAAGCGCATTCTCCGCCGTGACGGGTTTGCCCCCATGAATGGCATTCTTGGCCTTGATGTGCGTCTCTGCGGGGACCTTCATCCCGGTCGGCAGCTTCAGGTCAATCGCCTGGTATTCTTTGAAAAAGTAGCCCTTCTCCCGGGTGCCGCGCCAGAGCTGCACAGTCTTGGAGGATACATCCACGACAATCTCAAACTCCAACGGGAAGACAAACAGGTGATCGCCCGGCTGGAGGTTCGTGCTCAGCATGCCGTTGGCGCGCATGATGCACTCAATGTTGGTCTGGTTCTTCTGCGCGATGCGCGCCATGCCCTCGCCGGGCTGGACAATGTAGTCCTTCTTCAAAGGGTTGGACTCAGGCGAGAAGAGCCGGTCCATGTTGATCTCGCCAATGATGCGACGGGCCTCAGGTCCTTTGCTCGTCTCTGGAAAAGCATCCAGGAGGCGGTAGAGAGCCTTGCGACCGTCTTCCAGATTGGAGGCTTTGATCAGCTCCATGGCCTCGTCAAAGCGACGCACCCCCGGATCGGGTAGGTCTTTGCGGTGCCCTTGGATTTGCTGGATCTGGCCCTGCACCACCGACTCGTGGCCCATGACGCGGGTGTAGAACCAGTAGGCACCCGCAAGAACGGAGCCAGCAATACCGACGGCAAGCAGGAAAACGAAGATCTTGAAGCGGCTCATTTCTACATCGGTCGCGTCCCGTCAGCCCAGCAGGCCGCGACGCTTGAAGTCGAAGAGGTTGATGTTTTGAGACCGCTCGATCATCTCAAAAAAGAATCTCAGGAGCGAAATCTCCCAGGTGTTGTCGACCCCCTGGATGATAGCACGCATGGGATTACCAGAAGCGCGCTGCTCTTGCATGAGCTTGTCGCACACTGCCTGGAAAGGCTCATGCACCACCTGTTCATTCACCTCGGTGCGGGTGAAATTGAATCCGTAACGAAGGATGGCCAGGTTCTTGAGGTTGTCCTTCACCCACTGGCCAAAGGCCTGCCCCTCGGCACCGAAGCCTTCAAAGTTCCATTCATCCACCGAGTTGGGCTTGAGAATAAGGGGTTTTTCCGCCTGTATGCGCCCATTGCGCACCCGGGTGACGTTGGCGGTGTCCATGAGTTCGCTCACCAGTTGGAACTCAAACTGGGTCGTGCCGAACGTATCAATGCGACGGTCGGGTTCATGAAGAACCCGGGTGTTTTCCATCGCATATTGAAAATCAGACTCGGAATGCATCTCGGTGGGTCGGAAGGGTAGAGGGGAAACCCCTTGTGGCTAGCGTTTTTTGGAGGGTTGAGTCGAGGGATGGGATTCCTTGAGATCGTAGTTGAATGCCAGGCAGGGCTGCTGAACCTGCGGCGATGTTCTTTGACCTCTTTCTCAATGTTTGTGCTCCGCTTTTTTTTGTGGTGGGTCTGGGATGGCTGCTGGACCGTAAATTCCGCCTGCATCTGGAGACGCTGGTCAAACTGAACATCTACCTCCTGGTACCGGCATTCATCTTTACCCGCGTGCTGGATACGGAGCTGACGGGAAATCAGGCGCTGAGCATTGTGGGATTCACGCTGGGCACCGTGGCCATGATGTTCGTCTGCAGCACAGTCGCAGCCTGGCTGCTGGGCATGAAAGCTCAACAACGGCAGGCGCTACGTCTGGCCACCATGTTCTACAACTGCGGAAACTACGGGCTGCCGCTGGTGACGCTGGCCTTTGGTCACGAAGGCGCCGCAGTACAGGTCTATGTGCTGGCCACAATGAACGTAGCGACCTTCACTTTGGGCCTCTTCCTCGCCCAGGAACGCGGTGAGAAACCCGGCAGTCACTGGCGGGCGCTCAATGGAATGCTGCGGCAACCCACGCTCTACGCCTTGCTGGCAGGCGTGCTGTGCAAATCCTTCAACGTTCCCTTGCAGACGGTGAACTGGATCTGGCAACCGTTGGACCTGCTACAGGCAGCGCTGGTAGGGTTCGCGCTGCTGACATTGGGGGTGCAAATGTCCCAGACCCGACCCGAACCCTTTCGCGCCCCACTTTGGGCAGCATTGGGCATCCGTCTCTTCATGGGCCCTCTGCTGGCATTGGTGCTGGTAAAGGTAATGGGCTTCAGCCCGCAAGTCTGCGCCTCTCTTGTACTGGCGGCAGCCGCACCCACGGCAGTAAACACGGCGCTCCTGGCACATGAATTCGGGCGCGATGTTTCCTTCGCGACGTCTTCAGTGTACTACACCACGCTGTTCAGCATGCTGACTACGACAGTCACGCTGAGTTTGCTGAAGTTGTGGGTCGTGGGAGGGTAGAGTTTGGAATCAGGGGTGAATGGAAGTTGAGTTTTTTAACCACAGAGACGCAGAGGCACAGAGACTGATTTCTTTGATTGGGTTTCGTGGGTTCTGTCATCATCGGACGGCATTCCGGGGCCTGAAGGGCCAAAAGACTCAAGCCCAGGGGCGAAGAACCTAGGTTGTGGATTTGCCATGAGTTGCAGTCTGAAGGATCACGAGAAAGGGGTGTATGCTGCCGATTTTTACTGGCGAACCCGCAACGTCCATCAGAGTTGTTCGGTTTCAGGCATGTCGTTCCCGTGCCCAGCCCACAAAAAACCCGCCATCTCCTGGAGAGAACGGCGGGTAAGAGTGGGACGTTGTAACGAGCCGGTTAGACCAGGGATTCCTCAAACTTCACGTTGGAGGCTTCGAGATACTTTTTGTACTCCTTCATGCGGAGGGTGACGCGCTCTTCAAGCGTACGCTCGCCGATGCCCTGGTGTTCTGTGCCGACGAGGGCGACGAGGAGGTTCACGGTCGCTTTCACGTCATCCATCATGACGTACTCAGCGGAGACGTTCTGGTCGTCGTCGAGGTTGTGATAGTTGCCCAAGGGCACGCTGATGCCAGCGCTGGGGATGCCGCAGGCCTGAAAGGCGGTGGCTTCACAGGCACCTGCATCGAGCAAGCAACGCTGCACGCGAATCCCCTGCTCCGCTGCGGTGCGCATGAGGATGTTGATGAGGTTGTGATCGAAAACGGAAAGGCGGTCACCCACACGAACGATGGGGCCGTCACCCATTTCAGCGCCGTTCACCGGGCGGCTGGTCTCAATGGAAAGGAAGGCTGTGTCTTTGCCGAACGGCCAGTTCTTGCCGATATGCCACGCACCCAGGAAACCCACTTCTTCAGCACGGGTGAACACCGCATGCACGGTGGCGTCGAGCCCGAGGCGGGACAGTTCTTTAATACAGGCGACGATGGCCGCGCAGCCCACAAGATCGTCACAGGCGGCCGCGCCCACTTTACCCTCTTCCACCGTCACGGGGAAACCCCAGGGGGCCATATCGCCAGATTCACGACGGAGAGCGATGTTCTCCGGGAGTTCCACGATGGCCTTGGGCACGCCGCCCAGAAACTCCCACTCGCCGCCCTTGGCGGGATTCTTCACCCAAGCGGGGTGGTCCATGTGAGCACCGAGCACCCAAACGGGGGTGGACTTGCGTTTGCCCTTGCGGTAGGTGGCGAGAAGGTTGCCAAAAGTGTCGGTGGACAGCTCCACGTGCGGAACGTCCAAAAGCAGCTGCTCAATTTGCGCCCGCACATGATATTCATGAAATGGGGCAGTGGGTTGATTCAGGAGCTTCTTCAGGATAGAGGTCAGCGTATCGGCCATAAGTAATACTATACGCATTTCCCCCACTACCAAACGTGATCGTGAAGAAGATTCGTCTCAGGATTGAGACAATGCTGGTAAACTTTGGAGTCTGGTTGCTCCCAAAACTCTCCCGCAATCAGGTGTACAGACTCTGTCAGGCGATGGGCATTGTCGCCTACGCCATAGACTACCGCGGCAGAGAAACGGCTCACGAGAACCTGAGGGTAGCCTTCGCCAAAGAGAACATCTCTGCCAGCCAGATCAGACGGGTCGCCATCGGTTCCTACCAGAACTTTGCGCGAACATTTCTGGATCTCTTCTGGTCGGCCCGCCTCACCACTCCAGATTACGCAAAACACGTGCAAAGCGAATGGGAGGATGCTGATACTCAAGAAATTGCAAGGAAACGCGGATCTCTTTGGATTACACCACATTTCGGCAGCTTTGAAATCCTCAACCTAGCCGTGGGAGCCATGGGTATTTCATTCGTTACGATTGCTCAGAACTTCAAAAACCAGTCGCTGACGAGTGTCTTTGCCAAACTGCGACAGGGCACAGGTCACCAGTTGGTTCCCCAGCAAGGGGCCATGCTGCGGTTTGTGAAGGAGCTCGGTCGAGGGGGGCACGCTTCCATGCTCTCTGACCTGACAGTGAAGCCAAGTCGCTCGTCTGCCGTCATCACCTGTTTTGGTCTCAAGACCTGTGTGCCCATCCTGCACACTCAACTGGCTGCGCGGCTGAATCTGCCCATGATTCCCGCCACCTGCGTGCCGGTCGATGAGCAAACGTACCGCTGCCACTTCTCAAAACCCCTGGAACCCAAAGACTTCCCTACTCCGGCCGCGATGGCCCAAGAGATCTGGGATCAGTTTGAGCCCCAGATCCGGACCTATCCAGAAAAGTGGCTGTGGATGTACAAGCACTGGCGCTACTTGCCAGGTACGGAGGAAGACTGCAACTACCCGGCCTACGCGAACCCCAACCGGGAATTCAGGGCCATGCTGGAAACCGCCTGAGACGCACCCCTGCTCCCGTCGAGTCTATCCGGCGGGAGCATGCACACGCAAAGAAAGGCACGGTCTCCCGTGCCTTTCTCAAAAATCGATCAGTCGATCAGGAAGCGTCGGCTTACTCGGCGTTTTCTTCGACGTAACGGATCACGTCGCCCACGGAGAGGAGCTTTTCAGCCTCTTCATCGGGCACGTCGATGCCGAACTCTTCTTCGAACGCCATGACCAACTCCACTGTGTCGAGTGAATCAGCGCCAAGGTCCTCAATGAACTTGGCTTCGGGAGTGACTTGTTCTGGGTTCACGCCGAGCTGTTCGACGATGATGTCCCGGACTTTGTCTGCGATGTTGGTTTCAGCCATAATGCGTGTTGTAAGGTTGCTAAGTGGCGGGGAGCATTAGCGGGTGCGCCATTTTTCGCAACTGGGAAAATGCGATTTTTTAACGAGTTTCGACCGCTTGGATGGATGGTTCAAGACGGACGGATCAAGTCGCACTTTTGGGAGAGGATTCTCCACCTGCCTGGTCGGCCCCATTCTCCTCTGAATCGTCGGACACTTTCTCGACCAACTCCCCTGAGAAGCCATGGAGCAGGCGTTTGAGAACGCGATCCGCTCCGTGGAACTTGAGATCGTCGACCACAGCTTTCCGCTCGGGCCCAGTGCCGGACTCCCGGTAAAAAACGGTTGCGAGCCCTTTGTTGTCCCACTTGCGCTTGTCCACCCGGAACACATCCGCAAATTTCACCGTCGTCTTGTTGGGCATCACCATGCGGTCCAGATGGCCTACCAGCACCTTGTTGTGATTCAAGAGGACCAGGAGGCCCGCGATCGTAGCTCCCAAAATGAGAGCCCCGCCCCAGTAAAACTGCTGCTCAATCTCCTCCGGACTGTATTTCTTGGGATCACTGGGCCAGTCATGAGGGGCGGCATAGTCGTCCCAGCGGGGCTGCTCCAGATTGAGATTCACGATCCAGCCCCTGTCCCGGGCATCCTTGACCCACGTGGCAGCGGCCTCCGGACCGGCTTCCTTCGCCTGGTCATAGCTCTTCATCACCGTCTCTTCAAACCAGGCCTTCTTGTCAGCGATGACGTTCTTCTTGTGGTAGCCAAACTTGCCATCGTAGAAAAACAGCAACCCCATGCCTAAAAACATAGCGGCCAGAAGTCCCATCCGGCGGTAGTACCACGCGGTGACATGGCAGGTGATGGTCTCAGGCTCTTTGTGGTGCGGATCCGCATCGGTCATTGCGGTCCATTGAAGCGTCTTTCAAACGTTGGCGCAAGCATCTATGGAAATTCCATGCGAGTGCGGGCACCCAGGCGGCTGCGGGAATGAGGAAAACTCAAGTGCCGGGACGAAAGTGACATTCTTCTTCCACATTCCCCTGTGATCAACACCTCTACCAGGGTCGGCAAAAACGTAAGGAATCTGTGACAACCATAGATTCCCATGACCTTGTTTATCCTCTTGATCCTTTTGACGGCGGGCCTCT
>JBGGMQ010000607.1:0-3954 GCA_041287975.1 Verrucomicrobium sp.
CCGTCCCTGTCCCTCGTTTCACATAGGTGCCGGTACCGGACAGGGATTTGGTCAACGTCAATGCGGTGGCGGGCGAGTAGTCAAACACCACCGTGGCGTTGTTCACCACTGCACTGGCAAAGAGATTGGTGTTGAGAAGATACAACGTGCCACCGGACACCATGGTGGTGCCGGTGTACCGGATCTGGTTGCCAGACAGCACCTGCATGCCACTCCCCTGCTTGACCAAGTTGAGCGGATTCGCGTCCACGGAGTTGGCGGCGTTGTCGCGCAGGTAACCGTTGTAGCTGAAGTCACTGCTGCTGTTCAGGACAAGGGTGCCTGCTGAGGTGACGACATCTGACTCCCGGTTCTCCAGCACCCCGGCTCCTGTAACGTCTGAGATACCAGCCACGGTCTCCGTGTGGCCGAGGAGTTTGAAGTAGGCCCAGCGACTCGAAGAGGCCAGGCCGTTGAAGGTGATGCTGGCTGTATCCAGGATTTGCTCATCACCCCCCAGCGCCGCCCCTGCGATACCGCTGGAGGGAGTACCGCTGGAACCAATCTGCAGATTGCCGTTCACCGTCAGATTGGTGGCACCATTCAAAAGAACACCCTGGCTCACCCCGGCGAGGGCTCCCGTGGTCGCGCTGTGATGATTCACGATGAAGGTGCCCCCAAAGCTTGAGGCCCCCTGGACGGTGAGCAGGCCGCCACCGCCTTTGGCAAAGCTGCCCGTGCCCGTCATATCCAACCCATTTTCCCAGACATAATTCTGACCGTTCGTGTCCAGGGTACCTCCGGCGTTAGAGACCACGATGGAGCGGGAGCCAAGCTCACCGGCAAAACTGGCTGCGAGTTGCAGCGTCCCGCCATTGAAGGTGAGCCCCCCTGTGCCAAGGTTGCCCAGATTTTTTATTTGTACGACACCCTCGTTAAGGTAGGTGCCGCCACCGTAAGTGTTGGTGCCAGAAAGGATCAACGTGCCTCGGCCCGATTTGCTCAGGGAGGCAGCGACAGTGTCGAGGTTGGAGGCGATCTCCACAGCGAGGACAGGCGTCGTCGTGGTGGAGGTCGGGTTGACGACATGCATGATGTACTCGCTGGAGGCACCCACGCGAATGGCCGAGAAGCCCTCCACCTTCACGCTGTGGAGGCTGGAGGCGGTCGCAGCAGGATTGAGCGTGAAGAGGAACGCCCCGCTGGTATTGGTCAGGGTGCCAGTGCCCGAGACCACGAGGGAACCTGCGGCAGTGGTGGAGTCATGCAGAATCAACGAGTTGATAGTTGGCCCGACCAAGCCCGTGAGGTTCGCGGAAAGCACTTCACGGATGTTGTCCTGCGAGGTTCCGCCTGCGGCAAAGGTGCGAAACTCGGTGCTGAGGTCGAGGACGACGAAGCCCCGGTTGTCCACATAGGTGACGAAGCTGTTCCCCATGTTCGCGTCCACGAGGTCGTCCGCAATGGTCTCACCGATCGCCCAGGGCACGATGCTGATGTTTTTGTTCGAACCGCCGGTGGCCGCCCCGCCCCCGACCAGGTTTGCGGCCATGAAAGCAGCATCGCTGGCATCGGCAATTTTGAGCACCGTTCTCTGCCCAGACACGGCTCCCAGCCCTGCGCCCCGGATGTTGAACGTGGTCCCAGCCGTGCGGGTGATGGCGTTGGCAGCGATGATGCCTGCGACGGAACTGGCGCCCCCGGAGGCTTCCAAAGTGGCATAGTTTGCCCCACTGGCGAGCACGAGCGAACCGATCGTCTCGACGAAGCTTGTGGTGCTGCTGTTGTCTGTGCGGACGGACAGGCCTCTGGGCCGGGTCTCCCCTGACCAGGCTCCATTGGCGGAGTTAAGCGTGAAAACAGAGTCATCCGCGAGACGCGTCAGATTGCTGTTGTCATCATCGTTGTCGATGAGGAAAGAAGTGCCGGCATTGAGGTTGAACGCTGTCACCCCGCTGAGCCTGGCTGATGATCCAGAGATATAGAGCATGCCTGCATTCACGTTCACCACTCCGGTAAATCCGGTCGTGATGTTGCCCGTCAGTTGCAGGTTGCCTGTGCCTGTCTTGTTCAGAGTGCCACTGCCTTCAAAAACTCCGGCAAAGGTCGCTGAGCCCGTCTGGCTAATGGTCAGGGCGCTACCGGTGCCCAGGCTGATGGTGCCTGCGGATGGGTTGGTTCCATCCACACCCAGACGACCGATGGTCTCAACACTATTGGCTTCAAGCGCAAGGGTGGTGCCCTGTTTCATTGAAACACTCGTCGCATCCCCGAGGGCGTTCCCGCCGCGAAAGACGACGCGGCCCTCGTTCAATACGAGCGTGCTGGCAGACGCCGTGGCGTTGCTGAGGGAGCTGCTGAAAAAATTGTTCGCTGACAGGACCAGTGTCCCGGTGCCACTTTTTGTTATGGTGGACAGGTTGAACAATCGACTGGCGATCTCGAAATCCCCTGCGGCGTTGTGCTGGTGCACGATCAGCTCGTTGAGCACACCGCTCAGCGACCCGGCGAGCTGCCCCCCGGAAATCAGGGACTTGTTGGCTCCTACACCCGCATCCACGAGGATGCCGCCGCTGCCGATCGTGAACTGGCGGTTCGCTTCGACTGTCACGGTGGTGGCTGAGGCGGCAGCGAAATTGAGGGTGGACACCGCCCGTGATGTCACCCCGACACTGCCTGACAGCCCACCGGTGACCAGGATGTGATCCTCTGCGTTCCAAGTGGCAAGACTGGCTTTGGCAACGGTCGCGACCTGTTCGATCCGCCCACTGGAATTCACTGCTGCCATACGGACGGGGCCGCTGCCGATGCGCACGGTGGCCCAGCCCAGCACGGCTGAACCCGGTGCGGCAGTGGCCACGGCATTGATGTCGCTGTAAACAAAGTCCACAGTGCCTCCTCCCGTTGTGCGTGTCAGGGCTCCCAGTGAGAAAGTGGCTTCCCGACCTGCTGCGGCATTGATTTCCACATGGCTGGCTCCCAGGAGGATGCTGGTGCCAGTGGCCGTTTGCAGAGTGGCTGCACCGGCATTTCCGTTGATGACCAGTGTCGGTCCCCCGCCCGAGAGGTTTGGCTGGACCGCGCCCAGTGCTAGAGCGCCCCCAATTTTGCTCCCATTGTTGAAGGTGTAGTCGAGTACAAGAGTGCCCTCCTGAACATTCGTGGTGCCGCTTGCCGTACTTTCGCCGGAGAAGACCAGGGTGCCGTTCGTGACTTTAGTGATGGAGCCGGTGCCTGCCAGAGTGATGCCGGCCGCCACACTGCCGTTGCGGAGGGAGAAAGAGCCAGCGCTCGTGATGCTCCCGTTGCCAGTGATGTTGCCAATGTTCCCGCTGGCACCCCCGACCTGTAATCCTGCGGCACCCGTGGAAATGTCCGCTGCAAGATGCAGGCGGGCCGCCGCAGCCGTTGAGGCTGACAACGTATCCCCCACGAGCAGGTAGTCCGTACCGGTATTGATACCGTTGTTGACGGTTACATTGATGCGGCCTCCGTTACGAATGAAGATGTCGTCCCCCTGGTGGACTCCTGATACCCCAGCAGTGCCACCAATATTGACAACAGCGGAGTCCTGCACGCCGGTGCCATCAATGACGATGTCGTCGGCTGCGTTGAGGGCGTTGGACACATTGGCATTGGTGATGCCCGCATCGATGACCCAGTCATCTGCCGCCGCCGTCTCAGCATTGATGTTGAGAATGCCCGTGCCATTTTTCTGCAAATCGGATCCAGATCCCGCGACGCTGGTCGCCGCATTCAGGGTGATGTCACCCGTTCCTCCAAAGACGAGCCGCTGATCGCTGGCGAAGGCCGTGGCGGTGATGGTCTTGTTGAAAGTGAGCTCGACATCCGCCCCCAGCGAACTGGCTGCCGTGATAGTGCGACTGCCTGTCGTCGTGCCGTTGTAGGCGAGGACTGCATTCACGACGGCCCCCAGTGGATCGCCCGAGGCGGCGTAGGTGAGGTTGCCCGTCA
>JBGGMQ010000608.1:0-7331 GCA_041287975.1 Verrucomicrobium sp.
TGCGGCGCTTTTTGGAAAGGCGGGGGCGGAGCAGAACATGATCTTTCTGGAGGACGACACCCTGGCAGCTCTGCTGGCGGGGCTGGCCGTGGTCTTGATGCCCGTCTTTCGTGGCCTGTGGCGTCCGAGGTTGGGCGGGCGCATGGTTTCCTCTCTCCAGGCAGTGGCCGTCTCCCGCGTGCCGGCGCTCCTGGGTGCCTTTGTCCTGCTGGTGCTCTGCGTGGGTCGCATGAGCGTGAATTCGTTCCAGCCATTCCTCTACTTCCGCTTTTAGCCTCTCTACCTTCCCTCTGACTCCGCCCCATGGCTGAAGACATTTTGTTAACTCCTGATTCTCAACCGCCACTGTGTCCATCCACTGGGCAGCGTTGGGTTTACCTCGCCGGAGTGCCGCTGATGGTCCTGGCCCTGCTGGGGCTGGCCCAGTCACTGCTGGGGCTGCCCTTCCGCACTGTCGTCCCACTGCCAGTGAAGGACATGCGCGATGCGGGGCAGGGCGCTTACTCATTGGTGGGGCCGCTGCGGACCTATCTGGGACGCGAAGTGCATGCCAGCGTCCACTTGCGTGAGGACGCCCTGGTGAACTTCGGCGCAGAGTCGAGCAGCCAGCAGGTGCGCCAGGCCAAAGGGCTGGCCTTCGCGATTGGGTCCAAACAAGGCTGGCTTCGCGCTTCCGACGGCTCAGATCCGCGTACGAATGGCCGTGAGTATGAGATGGTATTCCCCTGGCTGCCTCCGAGATGGCTGGCTGTCCTTTGCTGGGGGGTGCTGGCTGGCGTGCCCATCCTCTGGATGGCGGCGCAGGCGGTGAGACTCTGGCTGCTTCTCAGAAACTGGGGCCGGAGAATGGCCCAAAGGGGGTTCCCAGCGGGCCAGAGGGGTCCCTCGGCGGAGCGTGTGCTTCTGGGGGGCCTGCTGCTGCTATTCTTTGTACCCGGCAGCCTCAGCCTTGGGCTGCACTTTTTTGGGCATCGTCTGCCTCCTCTGCCGTGGCTGCGCAATGCCACGCTGAAGGGCGTGCTGCCAAAGGTAAAGCAGCCGGATGTGGCGTTGACTCCCGGGACCCTCACGTCCGGTGCCTGGCAGAAACAGACGGCGACCGTGTTTGACACCACCTTTCCGGGGCGGGAAGCCTTCATCCGCGGCACCGGCGAGCTGTGGTACCGCGCCTTTCACCGCACGGCACTGGAGAGCACCAGCATCGTCATGGGGAAGGGGGGGAACCTGGTGGAACGAGGTTATCTTCATGAATATGCCCTGAAGCGAACCACGTCAGAGGCGCTCACTCCCTATGTGCAGGAGCTGCGCCGTATCCAGGATGCCTGCCGCGCGAGCGGCCTGGGCTTTGTCTACTTCATCACGCCGAGCAAGGCTGCCACCCAGCCCGAGCTGATGCCTCCCCACTGGCAGAGCCGGCAGGACCCCCGCCCGCGTGCCTATGACCAGGTCCTGCCGCTGCTCCAGCAGCACGGCGTCGAGTATGTGGATGGAGCCGCGCTGACCCGTCAGGCCGTGGCCACAGCGCCTGCACCGGTATTTCCACTGGGGGGTGTGCACTGGGCTCCCCATGCCGCGTACTCTGCCACGCAGCAGGTCGTAGTTCGGTTGCAGGCTCAGGGGGTGCCGGTCCGGCCGTTGGAGCTGGATCAACTGAATGTCGTGCCCGAGCCCCTGCTCTTCACGGAGGAGGATGACCTGCTGCAACTGCTGAATGTCGCTCTGCCGTGGCGCTACCCTGTGGTGGACCTTCATGTGAGACCTGCCCCTCCCGACCCGGCACCACGGCTTCGCGTTGTCGTCATCGGTGGCAGTTTTGGTTACAAAGTCTGCCGGCAGCTGCAGGAGTGCGGGCAGTTCAAGGAAATCGAGATCTGGTTCTACTATAAACACGACAGGGTTCGGTTCCGGCCCGGTCAGCCGCTTGCAATCGTGCCCGCAGCGAAGATGGATTTTGAGAGGGACCTGTTTTCCGCGGATGTCCTCCTCATGGAGGCGAATGAGCAAATCCTGCATCCCGACGGGCCGAACAACCACCGTGTGTTTTACAACGAGTTATCTGAACATCTGGCGAAAAAGGAGCCCCAGAAGTAGCAGGCGGTCCAGGCCTGCGTCCCAGCCGCTGGAACGCTCATCACTTGCGGAGACGACCCACTGGCCCTGCTGTGGGAGGAGAGCGGAGTGCTGGCGCAGCGTGCGCGCCCGGCATCCAGCTTCTACCCTCACCTTGTCAGCACACCTTTGCCCGTCCCACCCTTCGGCGTTGTTTTGGGATATTCCGGGTTCACCGCCAGCGTCACTGCCTTCACTACTTCGTCAAAGCTCAGGGCTTGCCCTGCCACTCCCCATCGCACTCTCTCCACTGTCATTCCTTTCACGGTGCAGTCCAGATCGGGTGAGAAGATCTCCGTCCACCGGCCCGGCTCGTGAGGATGGCTGCCTTTGTAAGTTTGAGATTTGGGGCCGATGCGCACCAGATGGCAGGGCCTTGCTCCCGCTGGTGGTTGAGGAAACTTCAACTGCACGTCCCGCACGGCAACCCCTTCGGCATTTGCGTGAATTTCGATCAGCCCGGGCCGGTGGAAGACGAGGCCTTCCATGCGGATGTTCCGCAATGTGCCCATGCCCGCGCTGAAGTCCCTGTCGCGACCCAGCTCCAGGTTTGGCTGGTCGTAGCATTTGAATTCGCGGATGTCTGTGATGTTTCGCAGGACGATGTCGTGAATCGGGCAGTCCAACAAAGTGCCATCGGGGAAGCGTTTTACACCAGGCAGCAGGCGGATGGAGTCCGCGCTGCGCACGCCTTCTGGTACGCCGTGGATGTTCTCGATCGTGATGTCATGAATGGCGCCGTAGCTGGGGGCGTAGTTCTGCCACTCCCACGCATTCAGCGCCACGGTGTCGTCATGGGAGACGCCGCTGACATCGCGAATCACGCCGTGACTGGCAGGACCGTTCACATGCACGCCGTCACGGCCGTGTTCCTCCAGCTTTACGCCTTGCACAAGAAACTCCCGGGCGTTCGCCAGATGCACGGCAAAAGCGCGACTCTGCCGCACGGTGATGTTTCTCACCTGCACGCGCCGGACATTGTGCAGGAGAATGACGCCATGAGTGCCAGGGATGGGTTTCTCCCGCGAAGAAGCACCCCGGTTGTTGCTGTTGGCTCCGGGAACTCCGGTCGCCAGAGTCGTCCAGATGCCGCCCTCAACGGTGATGTCGGTGTCTGGCATCAGCGCCGCATCCACGGGCTGCGCGGCGAATCCACCGGGGTTTGCGTTGCGTACCACGCAGGTGTTGGTGCCAGGACGCAACCGGATTTCAGCCGTGGGAGCCGCCACCAGCATCTGGCCTGACTTCAGCACCAGTGGTCCGTCCAGGTAGTAAGGCTCCGCCCGTGCGGGGATGTCCAGCCGCCCGGTGGCATCCAGACAGGCCTGCATGGCTTGGGTCCAGATGCCCGCAGTGACCTGCCGGGTGGCAATGCCCCCGGGTGCCGCTGCGTCCGGCCATTGCTCCTGCCAGGTCTGTTGCTGCGCGAGGGCGCGATAGTCCTCCAGTGAGGCTGCGGGCACGGTGGCCAGCAGAAGGCTCGCCAGCCCGGGAATCAGGAAGAGATGAAGCACTCCTCTCGTGAGGGGGGTGGGTGAAGGACAGGCAACGCGCATGCGCAGAACAAACGCCTGCTGCGGCTCACTACTGTCGGAGAACCTGGCGGAGTTTGCCCGCAGGGCAGATCCCAAGGCCTGCCAAATACTGGCGGAACTCCCCCTGTCATCTTACATAGGTGCGCAGTCGTCACAGAGGCCCTCTGTCGCACAAACACCTGCATATGGCCTTCACTCCTGCTGCTCCTCTTGACCTCTCTGATCTCACCGCCTGGCGTGGCCTGCACCCGGGCATGCCGCGCAAAGAAGTGTGCCAGGTGCTGGTGGACCAAGGCGTCGACCTCTCGGACTGGGATGAGGAAGACGATGAGTTTTTCATTCTCGAAGACGACTGGGGATTTCAGCTCGTGTTTGATGACAAGAACCGGCTCTTCCAACTCTCTGCGGAAAACGATGAGCACCTCTGGTCCGGCAAAAAGGTCATCGACGTCCGCCTGCACGAGGCCCTGCTGGCCATGCAGCCCGTGGTGGCCGGCGCAGGATGGCGTGTGGAAGATCCTACCATCAACCCATTGGGGGAGGGGCGTGAGGCGGCTGCTGCTGTGGCAGCCCGCAGTGCGCCTCCGTCTGATGCCAAGCTCCTGTATGAAGGCACCCTCTGGCTGCCTGGACCTGGTTTGGGCCTCATCATGTGTGGGGGTGCCGTGTGCGAAATCGTCTGGCGGGAAACTCACCGCCTGCCCAAGCCCTTTGTCAGTGAGGTGACTGCCTCGCAGCTGGAGCTCTCCCAGATGCCTGAGCTGGACGCCCATCTGCGGAAGCTCACCGGGCGTGAGGTCAGCACCGAGCGCAAGAAAATGCATCCTCTCCAGAAGGTGCTGACAGGGCTCTGGCTCACGGGAGTCGTCTTCCTGGGCGCGCTGCTGTGGAGTGACCTTCAGGTCTGGAAGGAGGCGCCCATCCTGCCCGGGAGTTTCGTCTCCACGGATTGGGTTCAAGGAAAGATCAAGGAGCAGGTCTATCACGTGGAGTATCTGGATCCCGAGGGCCAGGCCCGCCAGGCCACGCTGAAACGGGCGGACTTCTACGTAGCGCCTGACCAGTCCAACGCGCCTCCCATTCAGCTTCGCTACCTGGCCGGCCCTCCGGTGGCGGTGTACGGCATCGCCCGTTCAGCCCATCCGGTGATCGAGCGGATCGTGCCCCCCTTCCTCTGGGTCATGGGCATCTATTTCGCAGGCAGCATGGTCCTCAGCTTTCTTCTGCGCATGGGGAGAGGGGCGAAGAAATGAAAATGATGAATGATGAATGGGGGCTTCCCTCACGCGGACAATTACGTCCTTCGTTCAAGAGAGAAGCCCCACCTGCAACACCCTGGCACATCCATGTGATGAGAGATTGATCATTGAGCTTTGAACCTTCCTTGACGTTTCGTTTTTGAATTTTGAAGTTTTGCTTTCCTCTGTGGTTGATTACATCTCGTTGTCTTCCACAAGCGCCTGCACTACCGCTCTTTCCACCGGCGTCCTGCCATTTCCCGTGAGGTCCAGCGCCACTCCGGGCCGTGGCAGCAGGGGAGGCTGCGCCATGAAGCGTGGTACCCTGCCGCGATGCGGCTGGGCCGCGTGCACCAGGAAGGGGTGGCACAGGTACACAGTGCCCGCTGGACCTGTAGCCAGCACTTCAGGGAGGCTTGCGCTTTCCTTGAACCCATTCGCAGCCAGTTCCCGCAGTGTCAGGCCCCGTTCCCCGGCAGTGGCCAGTTGTCGTGCGATGCCCAGGTGTGAGCCGACTCGGATGCGGGTCGGCGCGTCGTCCTCGCCCACGTCAGAGAAAAGGAAGAGCATCAGCAGCAGGCGACCCCGTGACTGAAGGTTCGCCCGGTACGAGAGGAAGTCCTGCGGATCATCCTCCGGCAGGGCGAAGCTCACGTCCACGTGCCAGCCGTCGTCCCCTGGTAGCTCAGGCGACGGGAAGCGGACGGGAAAGGTGCCCAGCCCCTGAGGCGGCACCCAACTGCCTGTGCCCACGAGTTGGTCGTAGGCGGCGTGCAACAGGGGCGTGTTGGACGCCAGGCGGAAGGGTTCGTCATGATACCCACCCAGCCGGATGACGGGTCGCGTCCACGTGGCGGGATCTGCAGGATCGCAGCCCGTATCCTTCCACAAGATGGCTCGACCTGCCTCGGCAAGCTCAGTGGGGAAGGCGTGATCCACGCGCACGAACCCGTGCCGGATGAATGGATCGATTTGTTCTGAAGCTAGAGACGATGAAAGAGGGGAAGAGGGCATAAGAAAGACAAGGGAATGAAATGGAATGGAAGTTCGAGGCACAACGCGGCCCTGCTGCCTAGCGGAGGGATGCCGTGGGCCCGAGCAGGCCTGCATGCGATGGTGATGACCCTGCCAGTGCCCAGCCGTGGCCGGGGACGAGCATCTCAAGGGCGGCTCAAATCGTGAGCGCCATCACCATTCCTTCGGGTGAAGGTGAATTCGAACTATCGGATCCTTGTCTTCATGGTCGCAATCAAGTTCCCCAAATCTCGCCGAAGTGGCGCAAGGCGTCAAGCCACGACATCCGCAGGTGGTGATGCAGGCAGCAGCTTCCGATGTATGACTCTCCGAGTGAGCACGAACACAGGTGCCTGCGCCAGCATAAGGATCATGCTGGGGATGGCAAAGCCCAGATAGTGGGGCCAGGAGATGCTGTTCAGCCAGAGCATGATACTCGCGCAGGCGCTGCTCTCCTTCCGGCAATCGACCTTTTCAAACGCGCTTTAAAAGTTCTTGTGAATCGCTTTCTGAAAATCTTGTCAATCCTGTCGAAGATGCCTCAATCGATCTCCACCCGGCGGTGCATGACCCTGCGCGTCATAACGAGCGCCGGCATGTGGAAAAACATCAGTATTGCGCTGGGAACCGCAAATCCCAGGTAGTGGGGCCAGGAGCGGCTGCCAAACCATATCATCACACCATAGGTTTCCACGGCCTTGATCATCGCATAGATGATGAAGATTCCCAGCATGGCCATGATCGCCGCCGTCCAGGTCCCGCTTGGGGAACGTTTGGGCTGAATGAGAAAATGAAAGAAGAACCAGCGTGCCACCCCGGCAAAAATCAAACCACCCACAGCCATCACGGCCAGCATGTAAGTCATGTAGGTGTCCATGGGCACTGCAGCGCTTTCTCCCGCGTTGGCATCCTGGAACCAGGCAATCAAGAAATCCACCGCATAGCTGCCCATGAGGAGCACCCACAGCAGCCACGCCAGGGTCAGAATCGTCACCGACGCTCCTGTTAACCGGGAGGGCATTGAGCCAGGGTTGGATGCGGGATTCATGGAGGGAGGATGTTTCAGGTGCAGGGAGACGCAGAGGACGAGGGAAGCGCAAAATCAACCGTAGTAGTCCCCCGGAACGCCCAACCTATGGCATTCCATCCTCCATGCACCAATAGTAAATCAGCAAATTTTTAAAGGGTGGAGCAAGTGAGAGGGGATGAATCTCTCACGCATTTTGGAGAATACCCAAGCCCAACATTCTTTGTGCCTTCGTGCCTTTGTGTGAGGAAATAATCGTACCCTCCCCACCCATTGGCACCTCTCAACCCAATGCGGTAAATTCCGTTAAAAAAAAAAAAAAAAATCCCGTCAATCGGCCTCAGAAAATCTTGTTAATCCTGTCTACTGAAGTTCCCGCCACATCTGCAGCAGCACCTCGCCCCGCGG
>JBGGMQ010000609.1:0-3151 GCA_041287975.1 Verrucomicrobium sp.
CCGGGAGGGGATGGGGCTGAGCTCCCGCTGCCCGGGAGGCTGCCAGCGCACATTCATACCTTCCCCACCGCGCCCGCCGTAGAAGCCAGCACAGACCAGACGCACCCAGCCTTTTTTAAGCGCCACAGTGGCGACGGTCCCCTCGCCGTCACGGAATCCGCACACTTCCTGATCACCGATTTTCAGAAGGTTGCGATCGTAGAAACTGCGGGTGGCGAACTTGTAGTCGCCATCCGACTCAATGTTGATGTAGCCGCTGGCAATGGCATTGCGTTCAGGGTTCCACGTCCAGGAAGCCAGCGAACGCACGAGATACTTGTGGCCCACAGGGTCGCCAAATTCCCCAAGGGGTAGATTATAGTTATCCTTCTCATCCGCCTGCTTGGCGTGACGGGGATACTCGGTCACGATCAGACCAGCCTGAAGTTTGGGCGGTTCGTCAGGACCAGCATCAATAGGGTGGATCGTAATTTGTGCCTCCACAGGAAGAGGCAAGAACGCTGCGATAGCAGCAAGGGACAGCCACACTATCGTGGCGGCACAAAGATGGGAAAAGCACAAGGAAGTCTTCATGGCAGGAGGGCAATTCCGAAATTACCATGTTCGCACAGTGGACACACTATCTCCTTTTTTCAGAGTTGGAATTGGAGAGAAAACTCCCAATGCCAATGCCAGGCTGCTTGCCAGGAGGTGTGATCCCGGTTCCCCGCTGCACAGTGAAAACGAAAAACGGAAGAGGTCTTGCGACCGCTTCCGTGCGAATTTCTCTATTCCAGACCAGGCTGGCACCCTGCTTCACATCATTCCAGCTGAGGGCATTACCCCCCTCATCTGAAGCTGCTCATCGCGCATGCGACCCGCAACGATGGTTCCCAACTTCTCGCTGGCAAAGCTCTTCAATCCGTCACCCCGCAGACCATTGGCGGCGTCCGCTTTCATGGCGCTAAGGAAGTCCTTGAGCTTGTCACGGACCAGACTGTCATCGCTGGCCGTCCCGCCAAACATATCCCTCTGTAAGGCACGGCTTTCCGCATCGCCACTCAATGCTTGGTGCTCATCACGAATCGCGGTAAGCTGGTCGCTCACCATCTGGAAAAAGGGATTGTCACGTTCCTCTTCAGGGACGCTGTTCAAAAAGAGCTCCTCGCAGTGGTGCAACAGGGCGGCGTCGCTGACGTCGCCGTTCTCAGCGGCATAAGCCAGCCCCTCGATCTGTTCAAACCGTTCAAAGGTGGCGGCGTGTTTGGTGCCAGCCAGATGATCCTTGAAATCAGACCTCACCTCTGGGTCCGACAGCACGTTGTCCAAGGTGGAGGCCTGGGCCAGGCGCTCGGCGAATTCTGCGCCGGAGCCGGGTGCAAGGCGACTGGCAGGATTATCAGAGACGCGTCCCTCGACCGAAGTCTCACGGGCCATCTCGGTCTGGTACGCCTCGGTCCTGACGAAAACGGCGACATTCGGCCTTACCAGAGCTGCCACTTCCGCCTGGGCTTCGGAGAAAAGGTCGTTCAGGCGCTCTTTGGCCGAGTCTGAAGGCTGGGGATTTCCAGCAATCTCAGCTCGCAGATCCTGCATCTCTCGATGGATCCTTCCCGCCATGGCACTGCTGATGTTGATCTGGGCAGGCGCGTCTGAAAAGCCGCTGAATTTCTCCTGCGCCGGTGGGTTTTCCGGTGTCTCCACCATCTTGAAGATCTGCTCGGCCAGTCTCAGCTTTGCCTGAGGTTCAGTGGTCTTGTCATACTCCTGGGTAAGGCGGAGGAACTCGAAATTCTCATGCACAAACTGCGTTTTCATGCTCTCCCCAAAGGCCTTTGTCATGCCGGGCGTGGACATCACGTGGCCCAGGGTGTGGCTCTCTTTGGGCAGATCGGCCAGCACGTCCCCCAGCACTTTGGAGGAGCTACGTGTGTCTATGCGACTCATGAGCGCCTTCGCACTTGCTGCGGAGGGGCCGGATGCGTCGCTGGAAGGCAGCCGCCGCAGAATGATTTCCTTCATCAGATCCTTGGCCAGATTCACTTTGCCAGTGCGCGCCGTGGCACCCCAGCTTTGGCCAAAAATGGCTCTGAGACGGACTTTTTTATCGGCGGCGACATACAGGGTGTGGGAGCCGTCCTCATTCTTCCGCGCACGAATCTCGCCACCCCCTTTTGAAGAGGCTTGTTCCTGGAACTTCTGAAGTTCTTCAACACTGGTTTTGCCGACTTCGACGCGCAGTTCGACTTTATGGGAGGGTTGAAAGCTGATGGGCATGGCCTGGCAAATGAGAGTTGTGAGTGACTGGCTGGCTGAAACGGTTGATCGGATAATGGAAACTACACGCGCACAAAATGGCTGTTGTCCGGGGCGTCTTCCTGGGATGTCCCGGCATTGACTGAAAGGACCTTGCCGGCATGAAGCGCGGCATTGGCGAAGTTGCTCAACTGGATCGCAAGACTCTCCAGTTGAATCCCCGCAAGGGGAAAGTCGTAGATCTGGATGACGGAGTCGTCTACGGGGTCCACTGCCATGCGCAGCCCCCCGGTCTCACGCCACATCGCGGTCAATTGGAGAAGCATCTTGTAGGAGGCAGTTTCATCGCCCGACGGCGGATGACCCAGATGGGTTGTCAGCACCACCTTCGCGAGTGGCACATCCACTTC
Source organism: Verrucomicrobium sp. (assembly GCA_041287975.1). Taxonomy (GTDB): domain Bacteria; phylum Verrucomicrobiota; class Verrucomicrobiia; order Verrucomicrobiales; family Verrucomicrobiaceae; genus Verrucomicrobium. The sequence goes on from JBGGMQ010000609.1 coordinate 2,646, forward strand.
GATCTCCACAGCATGATCGTCATCGAATACGACCAGCCAGCGATGCGGTTCATATTGAAGAACCTCAGCAGCCTCGACCAAAGGACCCACCTCCGTCATCAGTTTTTCAAGATCCACCGGTTCTGTATCTGGGCCGCTGGAAGGTGCTGTGTTTTCTGTCATGGTACACTGAGGAAGAGGCCAACTTGCGGAAAGCAGAGGCGCTGCTTCACTGTGCAAACTGCCTTTCGTATGCCCCAATGTTACATATATTTTTCACAAAAGCTAATTTTAGCAAGGTTGCCAGGCGTCGGGGACTTCTTGAATGCGACAGGAGTAAGTGGGCTCGGGAAGATTGGGACGGCAATTCCCTACCGTTTCTTCAACTCATAGATCTCACCCCGCCCATCCAGTGAAGCAAAGATCATGAGCAAATGGCCTTTCCCCAGTTGGAAAATCTGGCCGACACTGTTGCGATCATCATCCTGGCGGCGCCCACTTCCCACTGGCTTGGCCACATAGCCCGG
>JBGGMQ010000610.1:0-2750 GCA_041287975.1 Verrucomicrobium sp.
TGCGAACGGCAATACCAATCTCCAGACTCCCCACCTGGATTCCCTGGCTCGCGATGGCGTGAGTCTGGACCGGTTCTACGTCTGCCCGGTCTGTGCACCCACCCGGGCGGAATTCCTCACGGGACGCTACCATCCGCGCACCGGAGTGAAGGGTGTGTCCAGTGGACAAGAGCGGCTGAACCTGGAGGAAAAAACGGTGGCGGATGCCTTCAAAGCCGCAGGCTATGCCACTGGGGCTTTTGGCAAATGGCACAATGGCAGCCAGTGGCCCTATCATCCGAACGCCCGTGGGTTCGATGAATATTACGGCTTCACCTCCGGTCACTGGGGTGAGTACTTTGACCCGCCTCTGGAGCACAATGGTCAGCCCGTACGCGGCAAGGGATTCATCGCCGACGATCTCACCAATCACGCCCTCAAGTTCATCGAAGATCACCATGGCAAGCGATTCTTCTGCTACATCCCCTACAATACTCCGCACTCTCCCTGGGCGGTGCCGCAGGCGTACTGGGACCGGTTCAAAAACAAGGAGCTGGCCCTGCGGGCGGCGGATCCAGAGAAGGAAACGGTGGATGAAACCCGCTGCGTCCTCGCGATGATGGAAAACCTCGACTGGAACGTGGGCCGGGTGCTGGAGCAACTGGAGAAACTCCAGCTCAAGGAGAACACCATCGTGGTGTACTTCGCCGACAACGGCCCCAACACCTTCCGATGGAATGGCGGCATGAAGGGGAAGAAAGCATCCACCGATGAAGGCGGTGTGCGCTCCCCTTGCTTCATCCGCTGGCCGGGACAACTCCCTGCCGGCAAGGTTGTCAAGGAAATCACAGGGGCCATCGACCTCCTGCCTACTCTCACACAGCTCGCCGGTGTCCCGTTTGCTCCCGCCGGGGAAAGGCCGCTGGACGGGCGCAGTCTCGTGCCTCTGCTTCGTGCTGACACAGCGCTGTGGCCAGAGCGCCTTATCTTCTCGAATCAAAATGGAAATGTGAGTGTGAGAAGCCAGCAACATCGCCTGGATGGCCAGGGAGCCCTTTTTGACATGGTTGCCGATCCCGGCCAGAAGCAAGATATCGCCGCAGCGCAGCCCGAAGCAACCACGCGACTGACCGAGGCCGTGCGACAGTGGCGGGAGGAAGTCTCTGCACCCGCTGCCCAAGGCAAAAAAGAGAAGGGCAAAGGCAAGGGTCAGGTGATGGACCCACGCCCCTATCCCGTGGGTTACGTAGAATTTCCTAGAACTGTTTTGCCGGCCCGTGATGGAGCAGCAGCAGGTGGAGTGCAGCGCAGCGCGAGCGCGCCAAACTCCTCCTACTTCGTCAACTGGACCCGCCTGGATGGCTCCATGACCTGGGATGTGGAAGTGAACACTGCCGTCAGCTACCGGGTGGAGATCCAGTACACCTGCCCTGAAGCGGATGCCGGGGCGATCATCGAACTGAGCCATCAGCAGAGCCGACTCACCGGCAAAGTCACCCCAGGTTGGGATCCACCGCTCTACACCAATCAGGACACCCTGCCACGACCAGCCGCAGAGTCGAAGATGAAACCTTTCCGCACCCTGGAGCTGGGCACCCTCCGTCTGGAGAAAGGCCGCGGTCCCTTGACCCTGCGAGCCCTTGAGATGCCGGGTAAATCCGTCATGGATGTCCGGATGATTGTGCTCACTCTTGTCCCCTGAAATTGCATCGTTCTATGAAATACACCGCCTTAGTCCTGCTCCTGGCCTCCTCCGCTTTTGGGGCGGATGCCAAAAAGCCCAACGTCCTTTTCATCGCGGTCGATGACCTCCGGCCCGAGTTCGGAGCTTATGACAGCAAGATCGTGAAGTCGCCGAACCTGGACCGTCTCGCGGCTTCTGGCATGACCTTCCAGCGAGCCTACTGCCAGCAGGCTGTTTGCTCGCCCTCACGCTCCAGCCTTCTCACAGGGACCCGGCCGGACACCACCAAGGTGTACGACCTGGAAACGCACTTCCGCAAAGCGCTGCCGGATGTGGTGACACTGCCTCAGCACTTCAAGCAGCAGGGCTACTTTGTTCAGGGAATGGGCAAGTTGTTTCACGGGAGTCTGGATGATCCGGGATCCTGGTCTGTGCCCTGGTCGAAGCCAAAGCTGCCTCACGGCGCGTACGGTCTGCCAGAGAACCGGGAGCTCGCCCAGAAGCAGGTCGCTGCTGCCAAGGCCAAGGGCAAGAAGCTTAAAGCGGGCCCACGAGGACCCGCGTTTGAAAGCTCCGACAGCCCGGACAACACCTTCCATGACGGCGCACTGGCAGACATGGCGGTGACAGCGCTCAAGGAGGCCGCGGGCAAGGGGCAGCCCTTCTGGCTGGGTGTGGGCTTCATCCGGCCCCACCTTCCCTTCGTCGCGCCGAAGAAATACTGGGATCTGTACGACCCCGCCCAAATCACGCTGGCACCAAGCCCCTTCCCTCCCAAGGATGCGCCTGACTATGCGGTGACGAACTTTGGCGAACTGCGCAACTACGTGGGCATTCCGAAGGAAGGGCCTGTCCCAGACGAGATTGCCCGCCAGCTCAAGCATGGCTACTATGCAGCCATCAGCTACATGGATGCCCAGGTGGGACGCCTGCTGGATGAGCTGGACACCTTGGGACTGAGAAATAACACCATCGTCGTCCTCTGGGGCGACCACCGCTGGAAACTGGGTGAACATGGGGCCTGGTGCAAACACATCTCCATGGAAAACGACACCAATGCTCCGCTGCTCATCTCCGCACCCGGGAT
>JBGGMQ010000611.1:0-3587 GCA_041287975.1 Verrucomicrobium sp.
GACCGGCGGGATAAGCTCCGGCGCGCGAATACATCAACCGCACCAAGCTGGACAGGGTGGTCAAGCTGCCCACGGACGAGCGCGTATTGTTGCCACCACGCTGTTGCTGGAGTGCCACGGCAGGCGGCAGACCGTCGATGGAACTGACATCCGGCACGCCCGCTTGGTCGATCAAGCGTCTCGCATAAGGGGCGACTGACTCGAAAAAGCGCCGCTGGGCCTCCGCAAAAATCGTCCCAAAGGCGAGCGAGGATTTGCCGGACCCCGAAACGCCGGAGAAGACCACCAGAGCGCTGCGGGGGATGTCCACATCCACGTCCTTCAGGTTGTGCTCCCGTGCGCCGCGGACCTGGACGAAGCCGGAGGAGGCAGAGGCAGAAAGTGAGAGATCAAGCGCGGACTGGGGCATACACGCAAGTCTATGGCGAAGCAGGCATGTTGAATAGCAGCAGGCATGTTGAATAGCGAATCCCAAACGGCTGACGCTTCCCTCACCTACCACTTCGTTGCTCCAAACCGCTTCGCTCGTAAGGTCTTCGTTCATACCGCCAGCATCTTCGGCACGCAGAGTTGCTTGCTACAAAGAGAAATCACCCACTTAGTCTCATTCTTTGGGAAACTTCATTCCACCGAAGCTTCCAGATGCATTTCCATTGCACGGAAGCAGGCTCCTTTTGTGCCTTCTGCGCAAAGACACCCCCGAAAACCCCTACGGGCAAGGATTCATGGCGGCGACCAGCATGAATTGCGCGGGGAAGGTGACGGTGCCCACTCCGCCAGTCGCTCAGTTGCAAGCCCCTCCCGACCGGCCAGGAAAGAGAGCGCCAGCGGCAGGTCAACGGCCGGCCCCTCTTTCTTGAGGTCCGCAGGGGCCAGATTGAAGGTGATGCTGCCCGTGAAAGGGGCAAAGAAGCCGCTGTTGCGCACCGCCGCCATCACCCGGTCCCGCGCCTCTTTGACTGCGGCGTCCGGCAGACCCACAATGCTGATGCGAAACTGCTGGGCATTGGCCTCATGGCACTCGATCTCCACTTCGATGGCGTTGACGCCCAACAGAGTGGCGGAATGGGTGCGGACGATCATGGGTGCCCGATGCTAGGTCAATCGAGCAAAGAGGCAAGGGCGGAACAATGGCCCTTGAGGAACTTCAAGCAGGTGCTTTCACAGGGGAGGGACCCCGCCTGGCTGAAACTTCAGACCCTGCTAAAGATGACAAAAAGGACAAAGATGGGGAGGATTATGGCGTTCTCAGGACGCCGGCACCCTCGCAACATGAAATCCATCCTCATTCTTTCCTTGCTGCTCTGCAGCGCGATCTTCGCCAACTCGCAGCCCAATATCCTGCTCATCTACGCGGACGATCTTGGCTATGGCGAACTTGGATGCCACGGCTTCAAGGAAGTGCCGACCCCGCACATTGATTCGATAGCCGCCAATGGCATCCGCTTCACGCAAGGCTACGTCTCTGCACCGCTGTGCTCGCCGTCACGGGCGGGCCTGATGACGGGGCGCTACCAACAGCGGTTCGGTCATGAGAACAATGCGATGACCGCTGAGAAAGGATTGCCGGTCGCAGAGACGACCCTGGCCAATCGCATGAAGGTATTGGGCTACGCCACAGGCATCGTGGGCAAATGGCATCTTGGCAACGACTCGGAGCATTTGCCGATGAATCGTGGCTTTGACGATTACTTCGGCGTCGTGGGCAACCCAGGTTCGTTCTTTACTCCCAAGGGGTTCATCGATTCGCGTGCTTCCGCCGAACCCCGGGAAGCGCCGAAAGATTTCTACACCACCGATGCCTTCGCCGGACGCGCGGCGGAATGGATCGAGCAGCACAAAGCGAGCCCGTGGTTTCTCTACTTGCCTTTCAACGCCGTCCACGCGCCCCACGAAGCCACAGCGAAATACCTCGAGCGCTTCGAACACATCCCGTCTGCCAAGCGCCGCCCGTTCGACGCGATGCTTTCCGCCATGGATGACGCGGTGGGAGTGGTGCTCACGAAGCTTCGCGAGCTCAACCTGGAAGAAAACACGCTCATCTTTTTCATCAGCGACAACGGAGCGCCCGGGAACAGGGAGGGCAACGGCTCCTTACGCGGCGGGAAATACACTTGCTGGGAAGGTGGCACCCGCTTGCCTTGGATGATGCAGTGGAAGGGCCGTCTGCCTGCCGGAATCGTGGAGGATCGTCCTGTCATTCAGCTCGACGTGTTACCCACCTGCATCGCGGCGGCGGGGGGCAAGGTCGATCCTGCCTGGCAGCTTGACGGCGTGGACCTGCTGCCTTTTCTGACCGGCGGAAACACGGTACGTCCGCATGAGACGCTCTACTGGCGAATCGATGGCATGTGGGCGGTGCGTCACGGTGATCTGAAACTCGTGTCCGCCGAGAAGGGGCGCACGGCAGAACTGTTCAACCTCGCTGCCGACACTGGCGAAAAGCAGGATCTGGCCTCCGCACAGCCCGACAAAGTCGCTGAACTCAGACGCCTCTGGGATGAATGGAATGCATCACTTGCCGCCCCCTCAAAGATCAGAGCGAAGGAGATTGCAGGAGATGCCGCCCCCACTACACCGTCCGGTGAGCCCGCACCAAAGACCCGAAAGGAACTGAGGAAAGAACGAAAGAAAGCAGCGGCTCAACAAGACGCAGACAAGAAGGGCTAAGCAACGTTCTTGATTGGGATGAAAACCGGGGTGGGGTGGCCGAACAAAGGCTCCCATTCAGAGATCTAACAAGCCCCGAAAAAACCCCATTTCGCCGTCTTGACTCCAGCCACGTAGTACAATGCCATGCGCTCAGGTCAATTCTGCACGGCTCGGTAGAAGCGTTGGTCAGGCAACGGGGGCGGATCGGTGAACTCGAATTCGCCCGCCGCATCTGGCAGCACCGTCGCTCGATCCCTCCATGACCCGATGGCCAGGGTGTCGCTGCTTTGAATGCGGTAGCCCAACCCCGGGATGCGCGCAAAAGTGACTTTCACGCCGCCACCGGGCAGTGCTTCGATCTTCCGGGTGTTCACGCCGGCATTGTCGTCGTTGATGAAGCGGGCCACCCAGGCATCGCCACTGCCGGGGGCAAAGTTGTGACTGCCGCCGTTAAAAGTGGTGTCATAGGCATTGAGCGTCGGCAGATTGTTGCTGAGGGTGCCACCTGTGAGATAGACGGATCCATCGTCAGAAAGGAACATCGTCCGCGCATTGTCATAAGCTGAACCGCCAAATAGCGTGGCGTACTCCAGATGCGTAAAGTCTGCGGAAAGGATGAGAAACCCGCCGTCATTGCTGCCATTGGCCGTAAGGTCGTAGGCACCCGCTGTCACAGGGAAATTCGTCGAACTCGTCTCAAAGGAGATATACACACGTCCTACCGCATCCAGGTAGATGCCGTCCGGATTCTCACTGCCACTGCCGCCCACAACCGCACTCAACACACGCGTGCCATTTTCGTTGAACTTCACAATGGCGATGTCGTTCGCCCCACGTGTCGGGCTGTTCACGGCGCCGCTGGTGATCGGGAAGTTGGTAGAACTCGTGTGAATGGCCACCACCGCGTTTCCCGCGGCATCCAGTGCCAGACTGTG
>JBGGMQ010000612.1:0-12645 GCA_041287975.1 Verrucomicrobium sp.
GTTCCTTGCTAGCAAGGGGCTTCGTCGTACCAAGCAGCGCGATGTCATCATTGAGGCCGCTTTTGGGACTCAAGAGCATTTCAATGCTGAGGATCTGCACGTCATGGCTCGTCGCATTGACCGGACCATTTCCCGGGCCACGGTGTATCGCACTCTGACGTTGCTTGTCGATTGCGGCCTCCTGCGTGAGGTTGATCTCGGACGGGACCAGACGTATTACGACCCCAACTTCCTGGACAAACCCGAACACAACCACCTGATCTGCGTGGACTGTGACCGTGTTGTGGAGTTCGAAGACGACCATATCGCCGTGATGGAAGACTGCATCACCCGCCGTCTTGGCTTCACGCCCGCTTCCAAGACGATTCGCATCGTTGCCAAGTGTGATCAGCTTGGTCGCACCGGCCACTGCGCCTACCGTGACCAGGAAAAAGCCGGCCACGGCGTGCACGCCCACGCGCATTAGCGTGTGAAGGGAATGGAAGGAGGTTGAGAGAGCTTTTACGGCTGGAGGTTGAGAGACGCCAGACTGCCAGACACCAGACTTCAGACCTGAAAAACGGTGGTCTGGGAATGGGTAGTAGATAGAGAGAGCCGGGCCATCGGCCGAGATTTTCTTCCCCGATGGGGATGCTGCTTAAAGCCCAAGGTTGGGCGAGCTCCGAGCGAGCCTACCTTGGGTACGCTTTGCTGCACCCTACTCCGAAGGAGTTGTTGCGGTCTCCGGTCCTGCGAGTGTGAAGGTTCCTTGGCAGGCACTAGCCTGAGTCAAACTCCAGCCCATCTGCATCTCCCCACCCAAAACCCTCAGGTGTGATATCTGGTGTCTGGCAGTCTGGCGTCCATTCTTCCAGCGTCTTCTAGCCCCAACCTCAACTGCGCTTGGACCGGCGGCACCAACGTGGACACCCCGATGCCAATCAATCGCAACGGCGACTTCACCAACTGATGTCGCGCCAGGAGAAAGCACGCCAGCCGGTAGATCTCCTCTGTGCGGGTGAGGGGGTCGTCCACTCGAAGCTGCCGCGTCAGCGTGGTGAAGTCGCTGTAGCGCACCTTCACCTGGATGGTCAGCGCCCCAACCCCTTCTTTCTCAAGTGTTTGTGCCACATCCATCGCCATCTCTTTTAGAGCGGCTCTCAGCGTAGGCCGGTCGTCGGTATAATTTAAAAAGGTGTTCTCCGCGCTGATGCTTTTCCGCTCATCAGTCGGATCCACGGGCCGGTCATCGTTCCCTTGCGCCCTCTGGCGCAGTGTTGGTCCCCACGATCCCAGGATGTCCTCCATCGGCGAGGTGGCGTCTTGTAGGTCCGCAATCGTTTTGATGCCCCGGTCCTCCAGAGCTTTCGCCGTCACCGGACCCACCCCGTGAATGGCGCTGACGGAAAGGGGTCGCAAAAAGGCCACTTTGTCCTTTTCCCGGATCAATGTCAGCCCGTCCGGTTTCTGAAACCCGCTCCCCAGCTTGGCGAGGAACTTGTTGGAGGCCAGTCCAATACTGGCTGTGAGGTTCCGTTCACTACGGATCCGGTCTTTGATTTTCCGGGCCAGTTCACCCGCAGCCTCCAGCGCCTCGTCTTGCTCTGCCATCTCAGCAAAACTTGGGCTGACATCCAGGTACGCCTCATCCACCGAGACCTGTTCCACGCACTGGCTGAACTCTTCAAAGATGGCCATGATCTTGGCCGACTCCTCACGATACACATTCATCCGGGGGCGTACAAAGATGCCGGTCGGGCAGAGCTTGGCCGCCGTCCGCGAAGGCATGGCCGAGTGGACCTTGAAAGCCCGCGCTTCATAGCTCGCGGCACACACCACTCCTCGCTGGTCGGCGGGCGCTCCGACAATCAGCGGCTTCCCGCGATAGGCTGGATTGTCCCGCTGCTCCACGGACGCGAAGAAGGCATCCATGTCGACGTGCAGTACAATCCGGGGCATCTCTCCAATACGTCGTCCAAGCGAATTCTGCCGGAGCCTTAACTCAACGTATAGAGCGGAGCAAGGCCGGAGCAGAGATCCTGTTGTCCCGGCAGGTTTCTACTGCCTTCACCCTCGCTCCAGATTGGGGCTTCTGGCAAAAGCGGCAGCTCAGAATGAAATCGCAGACGGAACTGCTGGCCCCCATGCTGAATCAGCAGCAGCGAAGGCCGTCCTTCGCACTGCCAGAAGCAGTGGCGGATCGCATCCACCAGCCCTGGTACCTTGCCGTGACCCCTATCCGGGAACCGAGTTTCCGTCCCTTCACCCACGAGCACCCACTCTTGAAGATCAGGAACACTGCTAATAATGTAGACCAGTTCGTGTGTTTCGGGGTGAGAGATCATGTGTTCATGTGAACACATGATGCTGCTGTTGTCAAACTTCAAAAATCGTCAATTTGTTGCGGCGGAGTCTCCGACGACCCTTGACGGAAGTCTCGTTTTCCCGCAATCCTCAACATGCTGATGGCCTAAACCATGTACCCTTGTTGCCTGCTCGCATTGGCGTCTATTTTGGATGTCTCCACCGCCATACTTAGTCCGGTAATGCCAGCTGGCTTCGTTTCTCCTACCTTGGAGTATACCCTCTGGAGCGACGCTGCTCTGGCCTGCTCCGTTACACCGATGGCAGCACCCCTTGTTCCGGGACTCATTGGTCAACTCACGCCCATCCATGACGCCAGTCGTCCGAGTCCTGAGGCGGTAGTGGTGCACCTTCCCGAATTCCCGATCAAAATGGACTTTGGCATTCCGGTCGGGCAAGCCGACTCCTGCGACACGGGCGGGAAGTTCCTGGATCCATGGAAAATCGACTGGCCGTAAACGGGCTCCCCATTTTCATTCAACCCCCACCATCACCAGTTCCACGCCCGGGTGCTTTGAGACAATGGTGGGTTTGGACTCCACAGCCACGGGGACAATCTCGGGGGGATGAATCTCGCCCCGCCAGGCTTTGGGAGGCGTGCCGCGAGATTCGACGAAGTCTTTGAAGCACTGGAGGTCGCGGGAGACGCGCAGGGATATCAAACCGAGGAGGGTGCCAAGATTCTCCACCACGCCCTCCGGCTCGTAGGTCATCCTGAGGGTGACCATGGCTGCGTCATCGACCAAGCCCTCGAAGGTCACACGTCCTGTGCTTTTAGGGCCTTCGGTGCTTTCCCAAGCGATGACGTGATCAGGAATCTGTTCGACGATTTCTGCCTCCCAAGTCTTGATGAAGCCACCCATCTCCACTTCCCAATGCAGATGACTGTCATCGATCTGCCGGACCTCTTTGACTCCCTCCATGAAGTGGGGGAAATCTTCAAACTGGGTCCATTGGTCATAAACGACGTTGACGGGGCGCTCAATGCGGATGGATTCTTCAACTGTGTTCATGGCCTTTGGCGGGGGGCTTGAATTGTAAGGAGTCAAAAGGGCATCGTCCCGCGCCTGAATAATGGATTGCAAATTTTTTTAGCCGCAGCCTCTCCTGAATGGCGGGGTTGGCCCCTTCGAATCTGCATTTTCCTCCAGCCAGCCAGCACGCGAAATCCGTAGCGGGTTGATCCCTTAGCTCTCTCCGTTGTCCCAAGCATGAGTCTTCTCCCCCCCACGACACTGGAAACACAGCCTACCCTGTGGAGTGCGTCGGGAGGCCAGATGGGCCGACGCATACAGGAACACGACTGGTCTCAGCACCCGCTGGGGCCTCTGGAGGACTGGCCGCTGAGTCTGAGGACGACGCTGCAGGTCATGCTCAACTCCCGGTTCGACATGTGGATGGGGTGGGGGCCGGAGCTCTACTTTTTTTGCAATGATGCGTACATCCCGACGCTGGGCCTGAAGGCGGATCGCGCCCTGGGGCTGCCTGCGGGGGAGCTTTGGGCAGAGGTCTGGGACCATGCGGGCCCGCGGGCCGAGTCGGTGCTGCAGACGGGGAAAGCCACCTGGGATGACCGTTTGCTGCTTTTTCTGGAGCGAAATGGCTACCCGGAGGAGACGTACCACACTTTCTCCTACAGCCCGGTCCCGGATGACGCCGGGGGGATTGGTGGGATGCTGTGTGTCGTCACCGAAGAGACGGAGCGGGTCGTTGGGGAACGGAGGTTGGGGGTGCTCCGGGATCTTGCTGAGAGACTCACGCCTGCCAGTGCCGAGCAGTCCTGGTTCCAGACTTTGGAGGCGGGCCTGAGTCAGTGCACCCTGGACCTGCCCTTGGTCCTGGTTTACCTCGCGGAGGAGGACGGGAGGACGGCGAGATTGAAGTCTGCCACGGGCATCGAGCCGGGAACCCAGCTCTCGCCATTGCAACTGGAACTGGAGTCCACCCACCAGTTCTGGCCGGTGGGAAACACGGCGCTCGGGGGCTGCAATGTGGATGTTCTCGATTTGGGGGCACATGCGAGTCTGACGCGTGAGGGGCCCTGGGGCCGGCCCACGCATGCAGTGCTGCTCCCGCTGCAGCAGATGGGCCAGGATGATGACACGGCCGGATTCCTGGTGGTGGGGCTCAATCCTCGCCGTCCTCTGGATGCTGCCTATCGTGGTTTCCTTGAACTTTTTGCCGCGAGCGTTTGCGCCGGGATTGCCCAGACGCGAGCCCTGGAGGCTGGGCGGAGGCAGGCACAGTCTCTGGCGGAGCTCAATGAGGTGCGGCGTGAATCAGCGCTCCAGCTGGAGAGGAGTGAGGAAAGAACACGTCTCGCTGTGGATGCAGGGAAGGTGGGCATCTGGGACTGGGATCTTGTGGCTGAAAGAGTGGTCTGGTCTGACCAGAGCTACGCGATCTTCAATATTCCGCCGACGGCGTTTGACGGCACCTTCAACGGATTTCTCGCGATTGTGCATCCCGATGATCGTGAACAGGTGCGTCTGGCAGTGCAGCGTTCGCATGCAGGCAATGGGGAGTACGAAGTCGAACTGAGGATTCTGAGACCCGATGGCTCTGAGGCCTGGCTGTCCACGCATGGGAAGACTACTTTCGATGCCGGTGGCAGGCCTGTGCGGATGCATGGAACCGTGGTGGATGTCACGGAGCGAAAGCAGAGTGAGGAATTGCTGAGAGTCACCCGCCAACGCCTGGAATCAACGCTCTACGCAGCGGAAATCGGAACGTGGAATTGGGACATCAGGCGGGACGTGGTCGTGGCTGATGAGAACATGTCACGGCTCTATTTCGTGGGCAGTGCCGGGAAGGCCGGGCTGCCCATTCAAAGATTCCTGCAAGTGATTCATCCCGACGATCTGCCAGCAGTGGGGCAGGCGATCACCAATGCGCTCAGTCTGCCGGACGGCAGCTTCGAGGAGGACTACAGGCTGGTGGCACCGGACGGGCAGATCCGTTGGGTCACCGCCCGAGGGCGGGTCATACGGGACGCGCAAGGCGAGCCAGAGCACTTCCCGGGAGTCATCATCGACATCTCCGCACGCAAACGAGCGGAACAGGCTCTTTCAGAAAGCGAGCAGCGCCACCGCAAGTTGCTCTCCCTTCTGCCGGTGCCCTGCTACACCCTGGATGAGGATGGGTGGCTGACCTTTTACAACGGTGCGGCCCGTGATCTTTGGGGGCGTGCCCCTGAGCTGGGGCGTGTGCGGTGGTGCGGCTCCTACAAGCTCTGGAGCCTGGACGGGGCCTTCATCTCCCCGGATCAATGCCCTACTGCCACTGCTCTCCGGGAAAGCAAAGTGATCCGGGGGGCGGAGCTGATGGCGGAGCGGCCGGATGGCTCACGCCGCTGGCTGAGCCTCTCCTCCCACCCGTTGTTCGATGCTCGCGGACGCTGCACGGGTGTCATCAATGTCGCCATCGATGTCACAGACGAGCGGCGCACCCAGAAGGCGCTGGAGGAGAATGAGGCATTCCTGCAAAGCGTTATTTCATCAACGGCAGACAGTCTGATGATCATGGACCATGGGGGGCGTCTCCAGTGGACCAGTGAGACGGCCATCCTGATGTTGGAGGCGGATGAAACCACCTCCCTGGCCGGGCGTTCCTGGCTGGATCTCTGGCAGGATGAGACGTCGCATCGCGCTGCTGTCCACGCTCTACGCGCGGCCACATCCGGTCAGGTGGGGCGATTCCGGGGCTTCTGCCCCACGTTTGCAGGAAGTCCCAAGTGGTGGGACGTGATGGTGACGGCGGTGCCAGCCAAAGATGGAAGTCAGCCGCGGTACCTCAGTGTCTCACGAGACGTTACCGAGCGGACCAAGGCGGAGCACGCCCTGAGCCAACTCGCGGCCATCGTGGAGTCTTCAGACGACGCCATCATCAGCAAGGACCTCACCGGCCGCATCTTGAGCTGGAACACGGGTGCTGAGAGGCTTTTCGGCTATGAGGCCAGGGAGATCGTGGGCCGCTCCGTGATGATGTTGATTCCTGATGACCGCCAGGATGAGGAAAGGGATATTCTGGACCGCATCTGGAAAGGCAAGTCTGTCGAGCACTTCGAAACCGTGCGCCGTCGCAAAGATGGCACGCATGTAGATGTCTCCCTTACCGTGTCACCGGTGCGCAATGAACAGGGGGTGGTCATCGGAGCGTCCAAAATTTCGCGGGACATCACCCAGCGGAAGGCAGACGAGGCGGAATTGCGCCGCAGTGAGAAACTCTACCGGGCCATAGGAGAGTCCATGGATTTCGGCGTGTGGATCTGTGACGCCGGCGGGCGCAACCAGTATGCCAGTGAGTCCCTTTTGAAACTGGTGGGCATGACGCAGGCGGAGTTCTCCGGCCTGGGCTGGCTGCGCGCCCTCCATCCGGAAGATGCCGGCACCACGGAGCGGGCCTGGCGGGTGTGTGTTGACTCCGGAACCTTCTGGGAAAGCGAGCAGCGTTTCCTGGGCGTCGATGGCGAATGGCACCCGGTGCTGGCGCGTGGCGTCCCTGTGAAGGATGAGATGGGCCACACGATCCAGTGGGTGGGCATCAACCTGGACATTTCTGACCTCAAGCAGACGGAGGAGGCGCTGCGTGAAAGCGAGGCTCACTTCACCGCCATCTTTCAGCAGGCGGGGTCAGGGATCGCCCACACGGATCTGGAAGGGCGGTTTGTGATGGTCAATGATGCCTACTGTGAGATTTCCGGGCATGACCGGGAGGATCTCCTGACCCTCAGAGTGTATGACATCACTCATGCAGAGGACCTGCCGCATCTGCAGGCGGCTCACAATTCCCTCGTGCAGGAGGGGCCGGCGTTCATCATTGAGAACCGCCAGCTGCGCGCAGATGGCTCGGAAGTCTGGGTGCGCAACAGCGTGGTGGGGCTGAGGGATTCCCAAGACCGGTTGTCCGGAACCCTGAGCATCACCCAGGACATCACGGAAAGCCGCCACGCGGAGGAGGCGCTGATGTCCAGAGAGCTGCAACTGCGTCTGGTCACCGACCACGCCCCTGTTTACCTCGCCCAGATCGACCGCAACCATTGCTACAAGTTTGCCAACCGTCCGTATGCCAGCCGCTATGGCATGGAGGTGCATGAAATTCTGGGCCGCCACGTGCGGGATGTGGCGGGGCCGCTCGCCTACGAGGCGGCGCGTGGCTACATAGAGGACGCGCTCTCCGGCCGCGAAGTGGAGTTTGAGATGGAGATGCCCTATGACCATCTCGGGCACCGGTGGATTCACGGCGTCTTCATGCCGGAACGGTCCTCGGATCACGAGGATGTTACGGGATTTGTCCTGGTGCTGAGTGACATTTCCCACCGGAAGCACGCGGAGCTGGAACTGGAGCAGGCTCGTGACCAGGCCCTGGCAGCTGTGCGGGCCAAGGATGATTTCCTCGCCCGCCTCTCGCATGAGCTGCGTACCCCGCTGAGTCCGGTGTTGCTCCTCGCGAGTGAGGGGGCCGCCAATCCAGAGACTCCGCCGGAAGTGAGGGCAGACTTCGAGACCATTCGGAAGAACGTCGACCTGGAGGCCCGTCTCATTGATGACCTGCTCGATCTGACTCGCATCACTCGTGGCAAACTCGCCATGGACATGCAGCCTGTGGATGTCCACCAGGTCCTCAGAGACGCCATGGATACTGTGCGCCAGGAGTGCGAGGAGAAAAGCCTCACGCTGACGCTCGCCTTCCATGCAACGTCGCGCAAAGTCCTGGGGGACAAGGTGCGGCTCCAGCAAGTGTTCTGGAACCTCCTCAAAAACGCGGTCAAATTCACTGATGAGTATGGCACCATCGTGATATCCACGGCTGCGGCTTCTGGCGCGGATGAGGTGACCATCAGCGTCAGTGACAATGGCATTGGCATGACGCCTGAGGAGCAAACCAGTGTGTTTGAAGCCTTTGCCCAGGGTGAGCATGCTCTTCACGGCGGTTCGCACCGCTTTGGCGGACTAGGCCTTGGTCTGGCCATCACGCGGATGCTCGTGGAACTCCATGAAGGTCGCATCCATGTATCGAGTGAGGGGAGGGGACAGGGGACCTCCTTCACAATCTCGCTGCCGCTGCTGAAATCTTCACCTGATGATGAGGCTGCTCCGGGTGCAGAGGGAGCTGATGCTCTGGTAGAGTCGCCTTCCAGGGCACTCTGGCTGCGCATTCTGCTGGTGGAGGATCATGATGCCACGCGTGCCGCGCTCACCGTCCTCTTGAAGCGGAGAGGGTATGAAGTGTCTGCTGCCAGTTCCGTGGAGGAAGGGCTGCGTCTGGGGAGTGCCGGGGCGTTTGACCTGGTCATCTCTGACATCGGACTCCCGGATGGAAATGGCTACCAGGTGATGAGCCAGCTCAAGCAGATGCAACCCTCTTTGATCGGCGTGGCGCTCAGCGGCTATGGCATGGAGCAGGATGTGGCGCACAGCCACGAGTCTGGCTTTTCACTGCACCTCACCAAGCCGGTGAGGGTTGAGGCTCTGGACCAGGCGATCGCGATGTTGTTTCCTGGTCCGCTGTAGATTTAACGCTGCCGAAATATGAAAATCGTTTTGTTGATCACACTATTATGCGCCAGCCTGTTGATGGTTTCTTTACTTCAGTCCGAAGAGACGAAGGGGAGCCTGACATCGTTTAGAGTTGAGGTTGCACCCGGCGAATGGTTGCGACTGGAGCAAACGCCAGGACGCATGTCGTTCAAATGCGCTTGGCAGGGAGTAGATGTGGACTGGCAGGGAGATTATCGAGATGGCGTCGACCGGCTTCTGCCAGTCTCGTTACGAACTTTTGAAAACGGCCTCTATTTGATAACCAAGGAGTTCGACAAAGATGGCGACATGAAGTTGCGCTACTGGCAGTTAGACAAGGCCAGATTGCAATTTAAGGAAGTGACAAAGTCCCATTATCCCCGCCAGATAGCGACTGAAAATCTGCTCATGTTTCCCAGATTCATGAACAATTCAGCGGAGACTGACAGGTGGAAGCTGGTGCGCGATCTAGATTACAAGCATCCAAATTTTACTTCTACAGTCACAGCCAACATTTGGGCAGACCTTGAAACTGGCATGCTGGTCTTCCCGTTATGGGAACAAAAGGGCATGACGAAGGAGGATTTTTTAGAAATGTTCAAGAGGTTTTTCGACAAGCACCATCCTGTGGCCTTGCCGACGATTGTGAATGTCGACGACTACAAGTTCTTGTTGGAAAAGTGACAGGTGGCGATAGTTTTTGTCACCACGGAGTGTGTGCCACAACCTTATTGCGTCGGGCACCCGGAGTCACTTTGATTGGCTTCATCAAACAGGGCCTGGGCCTCCTCGACCTCCGTTCCGAGTCTCCGCTGCAAATGCCAGACCACTTCCTCAGGGTGCGAGCCCGAGGGCGGAAGATCCTCATCCTGAAGTTCGGGACGCAATTCCTGCAGACGCCGCTTTAGCGCTGCCCAGTCGGTTCTGAGCGGGGTATCGATCATGACCTAGGGAATCGCCTTCAAACGGTCCTTCGCGGGTGGGAATCCCGTTTCTTGGCTCAGTTTGCCCCGCAAGATTTTCTCACCACCAGTGGGCATTCCAGCAGGATGTCCCGGATGGGCATCTCCGGCCGCTGCCGGCGTTCCAGCATGGCGGCCATGGCTGCCATGCCAATTTCCCGCGAGGGCTGGTGAATGGTCGTCAAGGGCACGGGCAGGAGGCTGGCGTAGGCGATGTCGTCAATGCCAGCGATGCGAACGTCCTGAGGGATGCGCACGCCAAGGGAATTCAGACTGTGCATCAGAAGGCCTGCGGTCCGGTCGTTGGCGCAGACAATGCCATCGGGGCGCCCTTTTTTGACCAGAGCCCACACTTCCTCGCTGACTTCCGCTGCCAAATGGCGCACCAGTTCGGGGGCTTGAGGCAAATCGTTGATCACCAAGGCCTCTCGATATCCGGCGATGCGTTCGTCGATGGTGGCTGCAGGTTTAGGGTAGGTTACAAATGCAATGCGCCTGCAGCCTAGATCAATGAGGTGCTGGGTGATGCCGTACCCTGTGCGACGGTTGTCGATGCCCACCAGGTCATGGCGGCTCCTTTTCGGGTAGGGCAGGAAATCCCGGTCCAGCAGGATCACGGGAATGCCTGCCTGATCCAGAGCACTCACGATCTGGTGGTTGGTCCGGTCGTCGTGCTCCATGGATTCCACTGGTGCGAAAAACACGCCGTCCACCTTGCGGGCCAAATACTGCTGACAGATCTCCCAAGCCTGCGAAGCCCGGGACAAGGAAGGATCCCGGGAAAGCGAGCTGGACCAGATGAGGGCATGCTGCTGCGCGTGGGGTGACTCCGCCATGCCCTGGCACATGGGCTCGAAGATCTCCGTCCGGCCCAAGTCGGGGATCAGGAGGCCAAACGTGAGGCCACCGGTGGCGGGAGCGGAGAGTTGCAGGCTCACATAGGTGCCCGAGCCCGCGCGTCGCTCCACGAGCCCCTGCTGGTGCAAGTCATTCAATGCCCGACCCACGGTGATGCGTGAAGCGCCGAACCGCTGCACCAATGCGGCCTCGCTGGGGACCTTCTGACCGGGTTGATACTTTCCCGCGAGGATGTCCTGCCGAAGTATTTCGAAGATCTGCTGGTGCTTGAGATGGGATCCAGCCTGGAGCATGAGAATTAGTTGATATAACAGCTTTGCAAGGTGGTGCCACCTCTAGTAGAGCGGTTTTCAGCGAATGAAAGGGGAAAACGAAAGGTAGCGTAAAGCTGATGCGGGTTGAACCCAAGCTGAGTCGTGCTTCTTTTAGAGTAGATTAGGACAGCCTGAAAAGGTTGATATAACAACTTTGCTCTACTTCGACCATGAAATCTCAAGACCCTCTCAAACGCTATCTGGTCGCCAGTGACTTTGACAAAACGCTGAGCTTTAACGACTCGGGCTATGTGCTGAGTGAAATCCTTGGTGTGCCGGATTTCGAAGCCAAGGTCGATGGGCTGGCCCGGACCCACCTGATTCAGCAAGGGGCTGAGCTGGCCTATCTGCTGAGGCATGACCCCGCCTTCCGCGGCGTTCGCCGGGATCATCTCATCGCCGCAGGCAAGAAGGTGCGGCTCAAGCATCAAGTGGATCTCCTCAGTCAGGTGCTCGCGCATGGATCGCCCGGGTATGAGTTTCCATTCTATGTCATTTCAGCGGGACCCGCGGAGGTGGTGCGCTCAGCTTTGGAAGGCATCGTTCCGCCTGAACGAATTTTCGGAACGGAGTTTGAGTTCGACTCCTCGACTGGGGAGATCTCGCATGTGACGCGAGCACCTGCAGGCTATGGCAAGGTGACGGTGCTCGAATCGATCGAAGCCGCGCTTCAGGTGAGCCCGGACCGGACCATCTATGTGGGTGACGGGAGTTCAGACCTGTATGTGATGCATCACGTGAACAGCCGTGACGGTCTGACGATAGCCGTCTCGGAAACGAAGGCCGTAGGGCGCATCGCCCGGCGGACGGTCATCAGCGATCATGCTCTGAGTGTGCTGGTACCAGTGCTGGAGGAAATCCTGGGATGGAATTCGATGCAGATCCGCGCGTGGTTCTCCAGCCACGGCATGGCATTGCAAGACTGGGACAAGATTCACACGGACTGGGTGACCTTCCACCCGACTGGCGTCCGGATGGAGATGGGCCAGCTCACCCTGGTGGGATGATGATTCCATGACTTCGCGTCCTTCCATGATCTCTCCGCCAGCTCCCTCACCTCCCTCGGCAGCGCGCCGGGCTGTTTCGTGGTTGTTCGTGCTGAACGGCGCTCTCTTCGGCACCTGGGTCTCACGCATTCCTGTGGTTCAGGAAACTCACGGTCTTGGTCACGGGGCGCTGGGTGTGGCTCTGCTGGGGCTTGCCATGGGGGCCTTGGTGGCCATGCCGCTGTGTGGCTGGGCGAGTTCGCGCTTTGGCAGTCGCAGGGTATGTCAGGCGGCTGCCGTCTTTTACACTCTGTTGCTGCCTTGCCTGGCACTGGCTCCCAATCCTGCCCTGCTCAAGGTCGCGCTGTTTCTGTTCGGTGCGGGTCACGGTGGGTTGGATGTGCCTATGAATGCCCAGGCCGTACTGGTTGAGCGGCGCTATCATCGCCCCATCATGTCTTCCTTCCATGCGCTGTTCAGTGCAGGGGGGCTGGCAGGAGCGGCATTGGGGGCTGGGATGGCGGCACTGTCTGTACCCATTTTGACTCACTTCATTCTGGTTGCGGCGGGGCTGGGAACATGGGTGGTTCTGACATCCTTCCGTCCGCTGTTGCCCGACGCTCCTTCACCTGAGCCGTCCCATCACGGTATTGATGCTCTAGCG
>JBGGMQ010000613.1:0-6653 GCA_041287975.1 Verrucomicrobium sp.
CAACAACGTCTATCCTCCCCAGTCGATCTCCCCCCCTCTTCGCTCCCAATCCAGCTGAGGACAGCCGGACTACTCTTCCGCATCTCCACGCTCCAGTCTCATCCACTGGGTGCGCCGAATTCATTCGGCTGAAGTTCGACGGGTGACACCCCATGCCGACGTGAAAGTCGGCACACCCAGCATGGTGCCGTGGGTGATGAAGAAGTTGAATACACGTTGGGGGTCTGTCAGCGCTGGAACCCGAAAGCCCACTTGAAGTTCTTCCCCGAAGGGGATGCTGCTTCAAGCCCAAGGTTGGACGAGCTTCCAGCGAGTCTACCTTGGGCACGCCTAGACGCGCTCTACTCCGAAGGAGTTGCTGCGGTCTCCATCCTGCGGCACCCAAGGTTCCTTGGCAGGTAATGAGAGGAGGTCTTACTTGAACCTCAGCAGTGGAGCGCACCGAACGGCTGGGACTGCCGAACTACTGCCTGACACATGTGCTTATGCAACGTTGCAAGGCACACGCGCACCGGCTCCGGTCGGCGGCAGTTTTTCAGTTCAGTTAGTTCAACGAACCCTTTTGCGGCTAATTCCGTCCAAAGGCATGTGTGGCCCATGCGAGCTTCTCGGGATTCTTCTGTTTGGAGACATGATCCAGCAGTTTCTTCTTCAACTTCCCAGGCAGCTCAGCCAGGCGGGTGGGGGGCCAGTCGACAAGGTATCGGGCCGCGCCTTCGAGCTGGGTGCTGGTCAGATCCTCGCGCTGCCCCACTGCCAAAAAATCTGCATTGTTGTATTCATTCAGCAGGAGTTCCGGGACCGCCTCATAGGTGAAGTCGATGGTCCAGGACGAATCGCCAGAAGCATACCAGGAAAAGAGCGCGAGAATCCGATCCTCCGCCTTCGGAAACTGCTTTGCGAGTGAGTTCTGCAGCTTTCCCAAGTCTGACCCGGCAACACCGTTCTTCATCTCAATCCAGAAAGGTCGAAGCGATTCAGGCATGCCCGCCAGCCAGCGGGCTTCTCTTGCTTCGTAGGACTTCTTCGCCTTCGCCTCCATCTCGTAGCTGGACTCAGAGAGTGGCACCCGACCCGCCTTGAGCAACTGGTTGAAGTACTCGGGGGATGCCGCCAGGCCAACCTTGGAGATCTCTTCATTGTCGCGATACACGACCACCCTCACACACTCAAAACAGATCACGAGATCATAGTGATGCTCCTTCGTGGTGACTCGAAGGGCATGCCGTGGGGCGAAGCAGTGGGCAAGCTGGTCGTGGCCATCGGCGACCGCCTTCTTGACCATCCGGAAGGCCGCCACGGTTTGCTCCCAGTTCAATGTGGTTTCTCCCAGCACCCGGTGGTGATGCAGGCGTTCATGGCGAGGCAGCAGCTCACCTGTAGGTTCGAGGGAATATAATCGGGCTGTCTTTGCCGCCTGGAACGCCCCCACGACTTCAGCGGGAAGGCTGTCCGGAGTTTGCGCCCTGGCATCCGTTGCCAGACACGAAAAGAGGAGTGCCGGGCAGAGCCAGCCAAAGAGGCGAAGACAGGATTTCACCTGGACAGACACATTCATTTCACAGGAGGGTTTGGAAGCGGCCCGGAGTCGCGACCATCTCATCAGAATCTCCCAAGGAAATCAAGCAACGGATCAGGCTCGAGTTCCTCCCTACGACAAAGTCACAAAAAAACCGGGCAGCCGTCTCGGGCTGCCCGGTTCTCAAAAGATCTGTCTGTTGCCTGCGCAGCCAGCTTACTTCGCCGCAGCCACCACGCTCTCGGCGGTAATGCCGAGCTCTTTCATGACGACATTGCCAGGAGCGCTGAGACCGAAGCGGTCGATGCCGACGATCTTGCCTTCGCTGCCGACGTACTTCCACCAGAGGGCGGTGACACCGGCCTCGATGGCGATGCGCTTGGTGACGGAAGGCGGAAGCACTTCATCACGATAGGCCTGAGGCTGCCGGTCGAAGCGCTCGAAGCAGGGAAGGCTGACGACGCGGACGCCTTCGCCAAGCTGCTTGGCGGCATCCACGGCGTGCTGCACTTCAGAACCGGTGGCAAGGAGGATGGTCTTGAGAGCACCGGTTTCCTTCACCAGCACATAGCCGCCCTTGAGCGTGCCTTCACGGCGCACATCAGCGGGGGTGCCGCCCTGGTTGGGCAGATCCTGACGGGAGAGAGCCAGCAGGGTGGGGCCGTCCTGACGGCTGAACGCAGCGGCGAAAGCGGCGGCGCACTCTTCGCTGTCGCCTGGGCGGATGACATCGAGGTTCGGGATCACGCGGAGACCGCTGACTGTTTCCACCGGCTGGTGGGTCGGGCCGTCCTCACCCACACCCACGGAGTCGTGCGTGAAGATGTAGGTCACAGGAAGCTTGGACAGGGCGGCGAGGCGGATGCTGGGGCGGCAGTAGTCTGCGAACACCAGGAAGGTGGCACCGCTGATGCGGAAGAGGCCGTCATAGGCCACACCATTGCAGATGGCACCCATGGCGTGTTCACGAATGCCGAACCAGATGTTGCGGCCCGTGGGGTTGGCGGCGGAGTAGTCGCCACCGTCCTTGATGTAGTTCTTCGTGGAACCGAAGAGGTCGGCACTGCCGGTGATCACGCTAGGCACCGCCTTGGCGATGAGGTTCAGGATATCACCGCCGCTATTGCGGGTGGCGGCCTTGCTGTCGGCTGGGTACTCGGGCACCAGCTTGAGAAGCTCCTCAGCGGAGTGGTCATACTTCACGCCCTTGTCGAGCGCTGCCTTGAGTTCCGGATTGGCGGCGGCCCAGGCTTCAAAAGTCTTGGTCCACTCGGCGTGCGCTTCACCACGCTTGGCCTTGAGGTCAGCGAAGTAGCTCTTCACTTCATCGCTCACGAAGAAGTGCTGGTCGGCAGGGAGACCGAGGGCGAGGCGGGCGGCGTCAATGAACTTCGCGCCACCTTCACCGTGAGCCTTGGCCGTGCCAGCGACTTCGGGGATGCCTTTGCCAATGAGGGTCTTGGCGATGATGATCTTGGGCTTGCCGTTGTCGTTGCTCTTGGCGGCTTCGACAGCGCCTTTGATGGCGTCGAGATCATGGCCGTCAATGGTGACGGCGTCCCAGCCGAGACCTTCGTAGACCTGCTGGAAGTTTTCGCTCTGGGTCACCTTCGCCATGGCGTCAAGCGTGACGTCGTTGGAGTCGAAAATGAGGATCAGGTTGTCCAGGCCGTTGTGTGCAGCGAATGACACTGCTTCACGTGCCACACCTTCCTGAAGGCACCCGTCACCAGCAAGAGCGATGATGTGGTTGTCAAAAATGGTGTGTTCCGCAGTGTTGTACTTGGCGGCGGCCATCTTGCCGCTCATCGCGAAACCAACGGCGTTGCCCACGCCCTGACCGAGAGGACCGGTGGTACACTCGACGCCTTCGGTTTCAAAGGACTCAGGGTGACCTGGGGTGTGGCTGCGCAGCGCGCGGAACTTGCTGAGCTCTTCAATGGACAGGTTGTACCCGGAGAGGGCCAGCCAGGAGTAGATGAACATGGAGCCGTGGCCGGCAGACAGGATGAACCGGTCGCGGTTGAGCCACTTGGGGCTGGCAGGATCACACTGAAGCGATTCGCCGAAAAGCACTGCCCCGATTTCAGCCGAGCCGAGCGGCAGGCCCAGGTGTCCGGAATTGCACTTGTGGACGGCGTCCATGGCCAGGCCACGGGCTTCATTGGCGGCTTTCGAGAGGATGGCTTTATTCATCGTATTTCTGCGGAGCGTAGATTCTGCAAAGGGGCGCTACATACCTTCCGCAGGGCCGGATGCAAGGGGGAATGCGGCCCCAGCCGGGCCCCCTCGACCGGACTTGTGATCAATCGGTCAAAAATGTGACTGAATTTCCAGTTCTTCGCAGGCGAGGATGAATTCGCTGGCGGACCAGGCCTGCCGGACCTTGCCCATGGGGTTGCCCGTGCGGGCGTGCGCCCACTCGTTGAACTCCCATTCTCCCGCCACGCCCCGCTGGTTCAGCCGGGCCAGTTTCAGCAGTTCCTGCCGGGCCAGCACGCGCAGACCCAGCCGGTTCACGAACCGCACCCATGCCGCGCCAATATACGGCCAGATGCCGCCGTTGTGATAGTGCCCGGGGAGGTTGAGCAGGTTCACGGTATAATAGGGCCGCCAGTCGGGGTCGCCCGGCTGCACCACGGGGTAGAGATTCGCCACGGGGAAGGGGTCATTGACACCGACCCCCCACATGAAACGGAAAGCGTGACGGGCGCGGTCCACATCCATGACGTTGAAGAGGAAGGCGAGGATGTTGCCGTACACATCGCAGCGCCAGTTAAACGCAAAGGGCGTGATCTGAGCCAGAAGGTAGCTGGTGTCACCCAGGCTGAACTGCATGTCGGCAAAGGTCCGTGGCGAGGCCTCTGGCACGGGTGCGGTACTGGGCCAGAAACGTTGCATGATGACCGACTTGATCGTCTGGGAACGGCGCAGATAGTCGCCCGCCTTGGCGGAGGCTCCCAGCATCTCCAGCAGACGGCCAAATGCAATGTTCGCCCGGTACCAGAGCACTTCATCCAGCAGTACATTGTAGGAGCGGCCGAAGAGGTCCGTCCAGTTGCCCGCCTCGGGAATCTCCAACAGCCCGTCGTTATTGGAATCATGCGCGGCAAGCCAGTCCATGGCCTTTTGCAGGGAGCCCACCCACTTCCGTGCGAAGGGGATGTCTTTGCTGCTGCGCACATGCTCATACGCGGCGATGATGACCCAGAGGCCGCTGTCGATGGAGCAGATGCCTCCGACTCCGGAGTAGTCGGGCAGGCCGGTGTCGATGTTCACATTGGCCGGGATCTGGCCATTGGGCGAGAGATTGGAGAGCAGGGTCTCAAGCGTCTTCACCCGGCAAGCGGCGACATCCGCATCCTCCAGGTTCATGGAGCCAATCACCGTGATGGCGCCATCCCGCCCCCAAACGCTGCGGTAGTTGGCATCGGTACCGCGCACTTCGTTGTCAGACAGCGCACAAGCGGAGAAGCCCATCGGAGTGATGTTCTTCTTCAATGCCTCGACGGCTTTTTGATAAGCGGTCTTCAGGTATTCCACCTCCTCCGGATTCAATTCACTGGCAGGTGTCTGTTGCAGGAGTTGCTGCAGCTCTGGCGTGAAGCGGTTGTGATGAGGATCCTCTGCGCTGGCAGTCGTAGCTTCGGCGAGAAATCCAAAGTGGCGCATGCCTTCCAGCACGCCATCCGCACAGATGGCATGGGCAAGGTAGGGGCGGAAGGGCAGGACCGCCTCCAGAAGTTCCGGCTGGGCATTTTCCACCACGATGCCGCGAACGCCAGGGATGAGGAACATGGCAGA
The DNA here is from genome assembly GCA_041287975.1 of Verrucomicrobium sp. GTDB lineage: Bacteria > Verrucomicrobiota > Verrucomicrobiia > Verrucomicrobiales > Verrucomicrobiaceae > Verrucomicrobium. Next base: position 5,324 of record JBGGMQ010000613.1, read on the forward strand.
GTCATTGCCCGTGTCTCCCGCCACAAGAATCTCATGGGTGGAGATGTGCAGGTGCTTCGCAAGCCATTCCAGGGAGTTTCCTTTGTCCGCCAGCTTGGGCAGCACATCCAGGTCGCGGTCACTCGAATACACAACCGTAGCTTCCAACCCGGCCAGCTCAAGGGCACCCCGCAGACCATCAATGATCTCAGACGAGGCATGATGGAGATACCAGCTCGACTTGAACGGCGACTGGAAATGCGCGGGCTGCTCCGTCGCATGGGTGGTCTGCGTGACCACCTCCACCGCCAGAGCCCGATTCCAGCCTCCGTTCATAATTTCCGTGAACTCCTGCACGACCTCCTGCGTGGCGCAGCGGTAGATCAGCGTGCCCACCCCGCAGATGAGGTAGTCCGGCGCGGGGAGGTCGGTGCGTCGCAGCTGGCGTAGAGAATCCGCCAGCATGCGACCGGTGTTGTACACCAGGATGGGACGCTGCGCGGTGGGGAGTCCCAGCCAGGCGTGGCGGAATGCCAGGGTGGCGTCCGGCTTGCCCAGCAGGGTGCCATCCAGGTCGAAGCAGGCCAGCCTTACCGAAGCCGTAGTGTCGGGGGTGGGGGGACTGCTGGTCAGGCGTGGGTCACGGTCAGACAAAGGAAGGTGTGGTGGCCGCCGGGACAAACGACGGGCGGTGGTCGAGCAACGATCCCGGAGAAACGCGGTCCTCCAGCTCGCGCAACACCTGTTGCGCGATGCCAGTCCAGGTAAAGAGGCTGCGGGCGCGCTGGCTGCCCAGCCGGCCGAGCCTCTCCCGGAGACGGTCGTATTTGGTGGCTTGCAGCAGGGCGATGCCGAACTCCTCCTTGTCCAGAGTGTCGGCATAGATGGCATGCACGCCAAAGTCGAGAGCCCGGTAGAGCCCCCCATGAGTGGTGACCACGGTGGGGGTCCCGCAGGCCAGCGCCTCCACCGCCGTCATGCCAAAAGGCTCATAGCGGCTGGAGAGCGCGAACACATCCGCCGCCCGGTAGCGGTCCGCCAGTTCATCATCCGAGACAGAGTCAGACAGGATGATGCGGTCCCGGTACGGGCTATTGGAAATAAGCTCCCGCATCTCCTCCAGCAGGGGGCTGTGGCCGGGATCCGAGGACACCTGCCCGACGGCGAGATGAAGCCAGACGTCGTCCTTCCGCGCCGCGGCAATTTCAAACGCCGGTATGAGGAGGTCGAAGCCCTTGTTCCGCGCCAGCCGGCCGAGGGAGAAGATGACCTTGCCCCGATAGCCGAAGGAATCACGGAGCGCCTGGCGGCTCGCATCACTGACGGGGTAGAAGCGCGTGTCATCATAGCC
>JBGGMQ010000614.1:0-2868 GCA_041287975.1 Verrucomicrobium sp.
GGCGTGGTCTTCTTGGGCTTCGGACGATAGGTAAAGGTCACGTCGCGGAAGCTGATGGCCCCCTTTGCCTTCTTCAGCGGTGTGGCATCGGGAGCATCGATGATGTCGGGCTCCATTTCCATCACTTCGAAGAGGCTGCTCGTGGCGACCACCGTCTTCTGCATGAGCAGCTGGATGCGGCTCAGAGCCTTGGCATGTGGGTAAATCTGCGTCAGCGCCATGGCGATGATGAGGAAGTCCTTCGCATTCATGCCGCGGCTGGAGGCATAGACCAGACCCGCGGCGAGGCCGAGAGAGGCCACCGTCTCCACGATGGGGCCGATGATTTCCAGCGCCTTCGTCCAGCGCATGATCAGCTCCTGCATGCGCAGGGCGGCCCGCTTGAACTTGGACATCTCATAGTCTTCCCGGGCGTGGGACTTCACCACGCGGATGCCGGCAAAGGTCTCGTGCATGGTCACCATGAGCATGCCGGCCTCTTCCTCTTCCTTCGCACCGGCCTTGCGCACCTTCCGCCCCACGGCCATCACCGGGCCGATGCACAGGGGGAAGATTACCAGTGAGGCGATCGTGAAGAAGGGGTCATACATCAGCAGCGTGAGGAAGATGGCCAGAATGGCCACCGGCCGCTGCACGAGATCCTGCGCCAGCGTCACCACATTCTGCTGCGCCACACGCGCCTGGTTGAAGACGACCTGGATCAGGTCCCCCACCTTTGAGTTCGTATAGAAGCCCAGCGACTGTCGCAGGAGCGAGGAGAAGGCATCATTGCGCAAATCGTACAGGACACGATTCCCCACCCACATGAGGCAGTAGTTGGAGAAGTACGTGAGCATGCCGCGCACAAAGATGAGCGCAGGGATGAGCGCCGCGAAGAAGATGATGATGGGCAGCTCCTGCGGCACCTCCTTGGGCACGCCCAGCATCACGGGCAGGCCGGTGGCGATCATCATGGAGACATTCGGCTCTGATCCGTCCACCTTGTCGGGGAACCACTGGTCCACCCAGCCGACGGGGTCCACCTCACCAAAGTAAGGGATGTGCGGCTTGTGCGACTCCGCCTCACCCGGCAGCACGACGCTGAAGATCACCTGGAAGCCGATGATCATGATGGCGTTGAAAAGGCCCGCCGCCACGCCGAACACCGCCCCTGCGGCGAACCGGCCCCGGTAGGGCTTCATGTAACTGAAGAGCTTTGCGTAGGCTCTCATGGCAACGCCCGCCACCTGGCGTGTGCTCATTTGCGAAAGCTGCTTGCGGCTGATCTTGTGCAGGTCGGACATTGGTCGGGTACAATCAATCACGCAAGCCCCCTCGGGGGCTTGGGAGCTGAGCATCGCCCCTCCGTCTCAGGAATCAAGAGATAAGCGAGTCCACCGCCCCGAGCACCGAGCCCGTCTCGATGGCGCTCATGTCACCCTTTTTCGCCTTGGGCTTGAACGACTTCTGCGGCAGCGCCTGCCAGGGCGTCAATACGCAGGAGCCCCCGTGCCGGGCCCGCCAGTGGTACGGATTCGTGGGGCCAAAGAGAGCCACCTGCGGCTTCAGCAGCAGGGCGGCCAGATGCATGGCCATGCTGTCCACGCCCACGATCAGGCGGGAGCCCTCGATGAGGGCCGCCATTTCAATGAGTGAGCCACGCCCGGTCAGATCCACCACCGGGGTCGGCGGCAGCAGGGCGCGCAGGCGCTCCAGGTGCGGCTTCTCCAGGCCATCGCCGGAGCCCGTCAGCACGATCTGCAGGCCATGCGCCTTGTGCAGGTGCGCGGCCACCTCCGCCCAGCGCTCGTCCAGCCAGAACTTCTCCTCCCGGGCTGTGCCGGGATGCAGGATGGCGTAGGGCCTGTCCAACTGCAGCCCCGCCGCCGCCAGCTTCGCCTGGGCACTGTGGCGCGCCTCTGCATGGATGACCAGGGCCGGGCCAGCACTGCTTGCCTCCCCCACGGGATTGGACACATCGGGTTCCAGTTCACCGATCTGGCCCATGAGCTCATGCACCAGCGCCAGGTGGAAGTCCACCGTGTGCAGTTCCCGCACCGACGCCACGCTCAAGTGCGTGTAGGCCATGCGGCGCAGTTTTTGGCCCGCGAATTTCTCATAACCCAGTCGATGAGTCGCCCGGGAGAGCTTCGTCACCAGCGCCGCGCGGTCAGTCCCTGTGAAATCCAGCGCCGCCTCCCACTCGCCCGCAATGGCTGAGCCCCAGGTCTCCAGATTGGCCCGACCCGCCTGATACGTGATGATGCGGTCCACCCCCGGCACGCACTCCGCCAGCGCCGCCACATTGGCCGGCACCAGCAGCACGATCTCCGCCCCCGGCTGCGCCGTCCGCAAAGCCTGCACCGCCGGGGCCGTGAGGATGAAATCCCCAATGCGCTTGAGCTGGATCAGGAGGTAGCGGGGGCCGGGCATGGGGGTGGAAGGCAGGAAGGGAGATCTAGGGAATTTGATTGCCTGAGGCAAGAGAGACGTTGCGGGGGAGTGAAAAGTAAAAGGTAAAAAGTGAAAAGTGGGGGCCTGCTTGCGGGAGACTCAAAACATGAACTGGCCAGCCTCCTGCTGGGATGGACTCGACATCCGGAAGGCTGTGCTGGGACCATCTGACGCCTCCTGCTTTCAGGGGGTTAGATGCTTCGTCGCGGAAATGGGTTCGAAGTTTGTGGAGAGAGAGGGACGAAGAAAGAGCGGTCGAAGCTGGAAGTTGTTCGTAGTTCAAACTTCAGTTTGCTCAGTGGTCTGCGGGAGGGGTTCGCTGTGAAGCCGCCCAATCACCCGACCCACCCCGTTCCGCCCTCCCCCACTTCCAATGGCCCTTTTCGTCATCGTCATCATCTTCTTCGGAGCAAGACAAGCTGGAACCGCTTACAG
>JBGGMQ010000615.1:0-3099 GCA_041287975.1 Verrucomicrobium sp.
GGCTGTTCAGAAATTCCAGCCCCCCCCCTTTCCCGGGGGAGTGACTGGTGTCGGTGCGTTCTACAGTTGGCTAATTCCGGTCGCCGCTTTGCTGGAGTTTCTTCAGCACCTAGTCGAGGGAGAAACTGCCGGCCTCCTGCCGGGGCAGAAACTGCCCGCGGGCGCACTTGCCGCCAGCAATGCTGCAAACAAGGTTAATGCCCATCCGGTGAGCGATTTTTGACTTGCTTCATGGTGAAGACAAATTGGTTGCTACTTTTGTTCCACCGTCACCTTGACGATCTTACCGGTGAAGGTGCTGGGAAGCCCCGGCTTGTAGTCAGGGGAAACATTGGTCTCGGCATCAATGCCGACGTCTGCGCCTTCATCTGCAGAAAAGGCAAAGGGCTGAGTCTTGGGAATCTGGGCTTCGGCAACTTTTTTGCCGTCAACACTCAGGATCGATTTGCCGCCCGTACCGGGTTTTGCCTCAGCCGGAATGAATTCATAGCTGATCCTATGCTTGCCCGGTGCCAGTGGTGCATCGCCACCGATGTTCGTGCGCTCCAGCGCGAAGTAGTTGTATTCGTGGCGGGGTACGCCTTCCTTCATGTAGAGCGTCCATCCACCGAAGTAGCCTGCCTGGGCAATGATGACGCCGTTCGTCTTGTCATTCGTAACTTCGACCTCAGCCTCGATGGTGTGGTGCACGCCCTTCACGTTGATGAAGGCGTTTTCCAACATGCCGATCATGCCGGGATAAACCGTGAGCGTCTTGCGACCATTGAGCAGGTCGGGCCGGCCTGCGATGGCGGGATTGAATCGCTCAGACCGACGGTCATCAATGGGGAATACCCGGTTGCGGATCGCTTCCTTCTCAAACACAGCCTGGAGCTCCTTGAGCTTGGCCGGGTTCTTCGCCGCGAGATTTTCGGCCTGGCTGAAGTCCTCATCCACCTTGTAGAGTTCCCACGTGTCGTCCTTCACGGGAGGCAAAGGCACCATCAACCAGGGGATGGAGTGGCGGGTGCAGGCGACCCAGCCTTCATGATAGATGCCGCGGTTGCCGAACATCTCGAAATACTGTGTGGTCCGGGTATCCTTGGCCTTGGGAGCGTCTGCTGAGTAAAGCATGGAGACGCCATCCATCGGACGTTGTTTGACGCCATTGACCAACTTCGGCTCGGGAATCTTCGCAGCTTCGAGCGCGGTCGGAGCGATGTCGATGACATGATGAAACTGGCTCCGAATCTCGCCTTTGGCCTTGATGCCCTTGGGCCAGTGCATGACCATGCCGTTGCGATTGCCACCGAAGGCACTCGCCACCTGCTTGGTCCACTGGAACGGCGTGTTGCCCGCCGAGGCCCAGCCGATGGCGAAGTGCGGGGAGCTGGTGGCATCTCCCCACGCATCAATGTGGTGCATCATCTGATCAGCCTTTCCAACGATGCCATTGAGGGCCATCATCTCGTTGTAGGTGCCTTCTGGACCACCCTCGGCACTCGATCCGTTGTCCCCTACGACGTAGAAGAAGAGGGTGTTGTCGAGCTCGCCAATCTTCTCAAGTTGTGCGACAAGCCTGCCCACCTGGTCATCCGTATGCTCCGCGAACCCGGCGAACGTTTCCATCTGACGCTCGAACAGCTTCCTCTGCTGGGCGCTCATGTCGTCCCACGCGGGGATTTCCTTGGGCCGCGCCGTCAGCTTGGTGTTTTCCGGGATGACTCCCATCTTCTTCTGCCGCGCGAAAGTTTCCTCGCGAAGCTTGTCCCAACCGCTGGCGAACTGACCCTTGTATTTCTCAATCCATTCCTTGGGTGCATGGTGCGGAGCGTGGGTCGCGCCCGTGGCAAAGTACATGTAGAATGGCTTGTCCGGCGTCAGAGACTGCTGGGCGCTGACCCACTGGATCGCCTTGTCCGTCATATCGACGGTGAAGTGGTAGGTCGGAGAAAGCACGGGCTCTGCACGGGCCACTCCGTCAAAGAGAGCTGGTGCCCACTGGTTGGTCTCACCGCCGATGAAGCCGTAGAATTTGTCGAAACCCGAACCCGTCGGCCACCGGTCAAAGGGGCCTGAGGTGGAAACCTCCCATGGTGGTGTCTCGTGATACTTGCCAAACGCCCCCGTGCTGTAGCCATTCTGGCGCAGGATCTCCGCGAGGGTGCTGATTTCCTTGGGCCTCACCCCGGTGTTGCCCGGGAAGGCTGTCGCCAGTTCCATGATCGCCCCCGCATTGTTCGGGTGATGGTTGTGCCCAGTAAGCAGCGCGGTGCGCGTAGGGCTGCACAGTGCCGTGGTGTGAAAGCGATTGTAGCGCAGGCCTCCGTTGGCAAGCTTCTCAAGCGTCGGCATTTTGATCGGGCCACCAAATGCCGAGCTATGTCCGAAGCCAATGTCGTCGATGAGAACGATGACAACGTTGGGTGCGCCCGCGGGAGCATTCACTTCGAAACGCGGCGGAGCCTTGGTGTCCCGTGCATCAAGGGTGGTGATCGCTTTGGCAGTCGGCTCCGGAATCGGGAGCACGGTCCGGTCCAGCGGTTCTTGAGCAGCAGCCGATACAGAAAGTCCCGCTGTGAGGACTATCCTTAAGATGAGGCATATCTTCGATTTCATAGGAGAGAGGAGCAGGTTGAGGTGCGTGATAAGATTGGGAGGAACCCAAGGTGAAAAAGACTTGGGGTGATCAAATCGTGGGAGGGGGCAGCGATTCGGAAATTAGCTGGGCAAGGTCTCCAACTCGTCGGGTGGAGACCTTGTGAATGGCGGCCAGCACCTCATCGCCGGTGTCGGTCTTGAGGAAGTAGGCAGCGCAACCTGCGGCCAGGGCCTCCTCCCGTGCGAGGGCATCGTCGAATGCCGTAATGAAGATCACCGGCACTTGGTTGCCCGCATGCACCAGTCGACGCATCAACTCAATGCCGGACATGCCGCCGAGTTGCACATCCAGTACCAGACAGTCATAGGAAGGCGGAGCTGCATCCGTCAGAAACGCCTCTGCAGACAGATAGCCGGTCGACTGGAACCCCGCCGCGCGGAACAACCTGCCCAGCGCGCGGCAGATGCTCTCGTCGTCGTCCACAATGGCGACATGGATGGGATGGGCGGGGCTCATCA
>JBGGMQ010000616.1:0-3563 GCA_041287975.1 Verrucomicrobium sp.
CACAAGGAAGTAATCGATCCGCCAACCCACGTTCCGTTCCCGGGCGTTGGCAAAATGGCTCCACCACGTGTAGTACCCATTGCCTTCTTTGAAGAGACGAAGGGTGTCTACAAAACCGGCGTCAATAAAGGCTTGGAAGCCTGCCCGCTCTTCTGCAGTGAAGCCCTTTTTGCCTTTGTTAGCCTTGGGATGGGTAAGGTCAAGTTCCGTGTGTGCCACGTTAAAATCACCACACATAACCACTGGCTTTTTCTTTTCCAGAAGTTGGCAGTATTCAAGGAAGGCGGGGTCCCAGTGCTGATGGCGGAGCGGGATACGGCTTAGGTCGTCCTTGGAATTAGGTGTGTACACGGTGACTAAGTAGAACTGGTCGTATTCCGCAGCAAGTACACGTCCTTCGGTATTAGGGTCACCATGCCCGTCATCGCCCATGCCGTACTTGTCCTGGATCTCCTGGGGAATACCCGGGATCACCGCGAGTGGCTCCGTTTTACTGTAGATAGCTGTGCCGGAGTAACCCTTCTTAACGGCAGAATTCCAGTACTCCTTGTAGTCAGGCAAGTCAAAAACGGCCTCACCGGGCTGGGCTTTGGTTTCCTGCAGGCAGAGCACGTCTGGGTCTTCCTGTTTAATGAAGGGCAAAAAAGCGTCTTTGCGGAGGACGGCACGAATGCCGTTTACGTTCCAAGAGTAGAGTTTCATATGTTTACGGTACCAGATGTTTCCCTAGCCGCCCATGAGGTAGCGGGAATTTTGGGTATGAAAAAAGCGCCACATTTCTGTGGCGCTTCGTTATTTGGGAATCCGGCGGTTAGGCCATCATCCATTTGACGAGCTCGTCGGTGATGAGCTCGTCGTTGATCTCTTCGTCGGTCTTCTGCACCCACGCCTTGACGTCACGAATGACGGTCAGGCCGCAGTTGTCGAACTTGTCGGCCATGCGCTTAAGGAAGGGGAAACCCCCGCCCTGGTTGGAGACACCGATGAACATGATGTAGACACCGTAGTTCTTATCTTGCATCTCCTGAAGCAGAGCTTCCATCTGACCCTCGTCGCTACTGGCGCCGTCCGTATTGAACAGGATGAGCGTCTTGCGACCTGCGCCCGTAGGAGCCGCAGTCGCAGCTGGCGCGCTACCGCCCCGATTGAACATCCCACCCAGGAGGCCGCCTGACTTCTGCGGAGCAGAACCAGCTGCGACCCAACCAAAGTGCTGGAGAGTCAGTCGGGTGACGTAGGAGTAGTCGGTTCCATAGCCGTAGCCGGGAACCTTGCCGATGATGTTCTTCGCTACATAGCCCTCCACCGTTGCCGGGGTGACCATACCAACGTGGTGCGCATGAGCAGCACCATTGCTGAACGTGAAGACATCCGCCTGTTGGTCGGGGTCGAAGACCATGGCCCAAGGGGTGAGTCGCACCAGGAGGTCATTAGTTAGACCATCCCGATGCTCATCATCATACGAACCGGAGACGTCAATGACGAATCCAACTTCGGCCGAGGGAACCCTGAGCGTGCCGCCACGCTTCTTGAGTGAGAGGCTGAGTTTATTCTTACTCTCCTCCATTTTGCTCAAATCAACTTTTAATGGCATTTATTTTCTCTCTCTTCCTCATTTCGTGAGGCGTTGCAAAATGTCGCCGAGACCTGCCCGCAAACCGTAAAGGTCTGTTTCCGTAGGTATCGGCTGCTGGAAAACGATGATCACACTCTCGATCCAACCAGGAAGTGCATTTCGCACTCCTTCGGTAATCTGCAGTTTCAGAATTCGGAGATTGCTCTCCGCCTGAGCCCGCACCACCATGCCGTGTCTGATGTTGGCAGCAGTCTTTGTAAGACTGGCACCCCTATCTTCCAAGGCTTGGATTAATCGAGTTTTATCCTTATCGACAAGCTTGTCGGCCAGGTAGCGAGCTGCGAGACTCTCAGCATCAATGGCAATGGCGAGCTTGTTAAACTCGTCTGCCAGTGCGAGAAGTTCCGCTTCCGCTTTGGCTATTTCGGGCAACGCTTGCTCGAGCAATCCCCTAAGCTGATCCAGCTCTGGTTTTCGCTCGTCAAATTCTTCGCGCGGATCATTCAGCTTACGGAACAATCCCTTGGCGGGCTTTTTGCTCAGTGCTTCATTAATCTCGTTCAGGAGGGTAAAGAGGCGGGTGAGATGTCTCCCGCTATCCTGCGCCTGCTTTAATCCGACAAGCTTCAGTGACTTTTCAGTCAGCTCGCCGTATGCACGCTGGCGCTCATCTCCCCACTGTACGCCTTTAGCGTCGGTGAGAAGCTTGATTATTACTCCTTTCAGAATGCGCTGTGCCTCCTCAAGCACGTCCGGCGGTGTGCCGGGCTCATACTTGAGTAGCTCCTCCCTTGTCACTTCCACACCTTTTCTCACCTCACCTGCGATGGCCGTTGCCTGTTTGACAGGCATGGTTTTCACGGGAGTAGGTTGTGTGGGTGCAGTCCTGGGAGGAATAGCCGTTGGAGGTGAGGCGGGCTGTGACACTTTTGGTGTCTCAACTGGCTTACTACCGCCCATCACCGTGACCTTCCGCTCCGGTGGAGCTTCTGGCTTTGGTTCAGGTGGTTTTTGTCCTCCTCCGATAACGGTCGGCTTTCGCTCTTGTGAAGCGTCAGCCGGCTTTGCAAAAGGTTGAGAGGGAGGAGAACCCCCACCTATCACCGTAACCTTCCGCTCTGGTGGAGCTTCTGGCTTTGGTTCAGGTGGTTTTTGTCCTCCTCCGATAACAGTGACTTTCCGTTCCCCAGGTGTTACGCCCGAGGTTTTCGTTTCTGATTCCTCAGGCATAATTGTCACCCCTCCTCCTTAGGAGAAGTTTTCCAGGATGTACTTGAAGTCGCCGTTGAATCCAACGCCGATCGGGGTATAAACCCAACCGGTGGACGGATCCAGCGTGAGCGTCCCCATCTGGACAGCGTCGAACTGCGCAAAGTTGGCCGTCAGCTCGTAGTCGCCGAGGATCCTGCCGCCGTCATCCTTAATGCGGATGCCGGCAGTCTTGACCTCTGCGAACGTTGCCGCCTTATGCGGGTGGATCGTAACGAAGATTGGAATCTCGTTGATACCTGCCGGCACCTTGGCGCCATCGATCGTGATGATCTCATCCACGTCAGCAATCTGCCCGTTGCGTGCGTCGCCGCTATGCGTCAGGGCACCTTCGACCGTGGAGAACGACTTGCCGTCGGCGTTAACCGGCAGCACGCCTTGATCGTTGGTCTTCACGCAATTGTACGTGCTACACACATGGTCGAGCGTGGACGCCTTAGCGCCAGAGCCGTCGTTCGTGCAGAGCAGCGCATGCCCATCGAGGTCGTGTTCGGAATCCCAGTAGAGCTCGACCGTAAAACGGGCGGGCTTGCTGAGGTTGAGCGAAAGCTTCTTGGGCGTTTCGCCCTTTTTGGTCAGATCAAGTTCTAGAGGCATTTTGTTTTTCTGAATCCTTGCGTGATTTTTGGTGCCCACACGCGGGCATACCGTAACCTAACGAGTTGACTCAACGCCGAAGCGCCGAGTTGGGTTGAACACTTTGTCCGAGCATGAGGAG
>JBGGMQ010000617.1:0-3812 GCA_041287975.1 Verrucomicrobium sp.
CCAACTTCATCCGCGACATCCGCGCTTTGGGTCAGTATGCCACCGACGCTGCCGCCGCCCAAAAGCTCACGGGGGTTTGTGACCGCCTTGCCATAAGAATAGAGACTCTTGAATCTGACCAGGCGGCAAGCCGTGAGCGCATGAGCGTGGAAGGCTATGAGAAGGCCCGGCAGTCCTTGGCGACGCAGCGGCAAAGGCTGGATCTGTTGCGCTCCCGTCACGCGAGCCTGAGCGACAAGTACGAGGAAGTGTCGAACGCCGCTGAACAATGGACACTGGCATTTGAACAGTTGCGTAAGATTTCAGGTGAGCCCTTTGCCCAGGAGGAAATGTCGAAGGATGTCAAAAAATTCCTCCTTTCCTTCAAAGCTCCCCGAGCGAGAAAGGCGGTGCCCTTTGTGGAGTCGACGCTGCCATCCAAAGTACAGCCAGCGAAGGTGGAGCAACCATTGCCGGGTGAACTCCCCGACCGCGGCAGGTGGGACGCCAGCTCTCACCTGGTGGTCAAGCAGACGCTTGGAATCATGGTCATGCTGAACAGTAAAGGTCGTTCGGATAAAGAGCGGGCCGGAGTTCAAATAGAGGCTGTGTTCCCGGGTCTGCCTGGTGCGCAAGCAGGTCTCCAAAGCGGCGATGTCATCACCAAGGTTAATGACGTGGTGATCGGAGGGAAAGGGGACCTTGCAAACGTCTGCCGCGGGCTCGCTCCGGGACAGCAGGTTCAGCTTCAATACATCCGCCGGTCTGAATCAGAAAGCGCAGAAAAAACAACCACACTCCGGTCACATCTGGCCAGATAACCTCAATACTCTTCCGAAGCTCACAGTAAATTTTGTGTTTGCACTATTGCGTGGTACAACTCTGTCGCCATGCATGCGATCAGTCTCTATAACATCCGACCTATGAAAACATCACTTCTAACTCTGTCTGTCACGGCCGCACTGGCAGTGCAAATCTGTGCACAGACGACTCCTGCACCAGCTCAGCCCCCTGCGAAACCTGCTGGGAGCGCGGGCTCTGCCGAAACTGTCGTCTCCGACGTACAGACCAATGTTGAACAGCTTGCGAAGGCCGTCGAAAATGCAAAGAGCAAGCTCGAAGCCGCGGCCAAAACACCAGATGAGCGCAAGCAGCAGCTGGAGTCGATGATCACCACTGTAAAGACCGCTCTGCAAGAGGTGTCGGAAGGTGGCAAAACTTATGATTTGCTGGAAAAGGCCATCGCCACCAGTCAAGGAAAGTACGATGAGTACAAAAAGAAGATGGCGGATCCTTCAAAATCTCCCAAGACCCAGGAGGAGTATCAACGCATGGCTGAGCGGTTCAAAGGCCGGCTGGACGGACTTTATCGCGGCAAGATGGCGCTCAACACAAGTCGTGCGGAGCTGGCCGAGGCTCTCAAGGTTGCGGAGGAGAAGAAGGAGCTTTTCTCTGACTTGCTGCTCGAGCAGATGCTCGCCGAAGCCAATCAGGCTGTGGTGGAGCTTGTCAATGCAATGACCAAAGTCTCCAGTTCTATGAATGACATGGTCAGCAAAATCTCCGGCCGTCCTGATAATGCCCAGCCTGCTCCTTGAGCAAGGCCCGTTGCAGAGCCAGTCAAGCTGCCGCTCCAACTTTGTTCATGAAATATATGAAATTATTGGACCTTATCGCTGTGTTGCTGGTTTGTCTGGCGGCTGGAAAGCTTCAAGCAGCTGACGAAGCCTCTGCCAAAGCAAACCAGGCTCCGGGCCGGATCATTCAGATCCAGGAGAGTCTCGACAAAGCCGTCAAAGGAGGGGACGTAGGCGCCGTGGCTGACCTCGCCTATGAATGGACTTCATCCGGAGAGCATCTCAAAGCAGCACTTGAGTCACGTTTTAATCACACGTGCGCCATGCTTGAAGGGAAGTTGAAAGACTTGAAGGCCCGGGCTGCGGACGGCAACCTTCCCGTCAAATCGGCTGCCGCTTTTCAAGAGGTGGCAGATGCTCTTAAAGAGCAACTCAAGCAGCTGGCGGCTGGTCGCAACCAGCTTGAAGTAGCGGCAAAGAAACTGGATGAGGCTGTAGCAGAGCTCATGAAGCGTCAGGAAATAAAGGATCTTGTCGAAGTTCACCGCACCCAGGACGAAGTCGACAAAGCCGTAAAGGACACCCAGGAAAAGCTCAAGCTTTTGCCGAAGCTGTAGACACCTACGTCGATGAACCCTGTCAGTTCCAAAAGCCCTGGCGTGAGGGTGTTGCATGTGCCGGCTTCGCTGGCGGGGTGGGGGGCGTGTGCGCTTCTGGCGGGGGCTGGAGCCTGGGCGGCCTCCGAAAAACTGGCGGATCATCTCCTGTGGTATGGGGCTCTCACGCTGTGTTTGATGGCGGCTTTCAGCCTTCTCACTCTCACGATAGGGGCACTGTGGATCCGGCGGGAACTGATGCACATGATAAACAAGCCGCCTCAGCCACTGATCATGGAGTGTGGGATTGAATCACTGCTGCCCGACTGTGTCCCAGGCTCGCAGTTTTGGCCGCCGGTCAGTGTGGCTACTTCGTGGCACGAGCCTTGTATGGTGCGGCAGCGCCATCATCACGGGCACGAGTATGCAGAACCGGCTGCCCGCGGCTGGCATGAGTCGATCAAGCGGGAGATAAGAATCGAAGATCCGGCACGAATGACCACTGTCACCTTCGAAAGCATTACCGCAGGTCCTGTCATGGTGTTGCCAGCGAAAAAATGTGTCGTTGGCGGTTTGCTCGAACTGCCGATGCTGCGGGGGGACTCACAGCCAGTGGCGGGAGCAATGCGACACGGGGATCCTTTGGATCTGAGGGAATATCAGGAGGGGGATTCGGCACGTCGAATTGTATGGCGAATCGTGGCCCAAACTGGCGGTGCCAAGTACGTGACGAGAACGCCTGAGGAGTCTGCCACTGTCTCACGCGCTTACTTTTTTTTGTCTGCGGCCGGGGACGAGTCTGGCGCTGAACTGGCTCGATGCATTGTGGAAGAGGAGCACTCCGCCTCCTGGTGGCTGGCGGCAGCAGGAGCGAATGGGAATGCCGCCAGCGGCATGAACCGGCAGGAGGCGCTGGCTCTGGTCTGCCGGTCCATAGCAGGGCAACACCAGTCCGTCGAGGAGCTAGCTCAGGACCTTGGGAAATTCAAGGCAGAGTTGCAGCGGAGGGCACCTGGTGCTGTTCTTGTCATAGCGGGTCAGCCTGAGGTTGTTTCAACGAGCTGGACTGCCAGGGTGAAGCTGACCGCAAAGTTGCTCAGGGAGCTTTCCCCTGTGATGGTGGTGGCCCGGCCTGCCGGGGCTTTGCCGCAGTCTGCAGCGGTGTTTGAAGATGATTTTTCCGCAGTGTGGGAAGTGGAACTGGCGGCGCCCGGTGGTGCGGAGGCAGTTTCATGAACCCGCCCGCCTTTCCAGCATATGCATTCCGTCCACTGTACTGGGCTTTTGCGCTGTCTCTTTGGACGGCTGTGCAGCTTTCCTTGCCTGCCGCCCTCGGCGTGCTGATTGCGGGGGCCGTTTCAGGGATGCGGCCCGTTGCAACTTTGGTTTACGCTTCAGGCGGGAAGGGGGCATTGGTCCGGTGGACGTCGATGGTGATGCTCACGGGGATGCTCGTCTGGTTGACGTGGCCATCCCTCCTGGTAGCTCTGACAGGCTGGAGTGTTGTCTTTGCGATCCATCTCCATCAGATGGTTTTCAGTGGCAGTCTGACCCTTTTGGGCATGCTAGTATTGATGCGACTGCCCCGTCGATCCTTGCTGCGCTGGGTTGAGGGGCTCGGCCTCATGTTCCTATTGATATCAGTGTTGGGATCTCATCG
>JBGGMQ010000618.1:0-9545 GCA_041287975.1 Verrucomicrobium sp.
AGCAGATGGACATGCCCATGCCCGTGCCCTCGCCCACCTCCTTGGTCGTGAAGAAGGGCTCAAACACCCGCTGCTTCGTCTCCTCAGTCATGCCGGTGCCGTTGTCGTTCACGCAGATCTTGACCTGGTTTTTATGCCGTCGAGTGGAGATCGCTACAATGCCGCGCTTCTGGTCGGACGCCTCTTTTTTTGGAGCGGCCAGCACGGCCTGGCAGGCGTTCACAATGATGTTCATGAACACCTGGTTCAACTGCGCTGGCCGGCATTCTATCTCTGGATTGTCGGCGAAGTCAGTCACAAACTCCACCGTGTCCTGGTACTGGGAGCGCACCAGCCGGATGGTGGATTCGAGATTCTCCACCAGCTTCACACTCTTGCTCTCCGCCTCATCGAGCCGCGAGAAGGTGCGCAGATCCCGCACAATGGTGGTGATACGCTCAGTGCCTTCGTTGATGTTGGCGAGCGCAGCATTCAGCCTGCGGAACTTGTCCTGAAAATGCTCTGAGATCTCAGGATCGTTGTCGTCGCCAATCATGGCGAACAGCACCGTTTTGAATTCGTTGAGATCCTCCCGCAGGGAGGCGGCACCGAGCGTGACGAAATTGGTGGGGTTGTTGATCTCGTGGGCCACCCCGGCCACTATGGTGCCCAGCCCGGCCATCTTTTCAGAGTGCACCAGATGTGATTGCGCGCGCTTCAGGTTCTCCAGTGTGCCGGCGAGTTCATGTGTACGCTCGCGCACCTTCGCCTCGAGGTTCGTGTAGAGCTGTGCGTTCTCAATGGAGATGCTGGCTTGGGCGGCGAGCATGTGCATCACTTCCAGGCGCTCCTCGGTGAAGGCCCCCGCCGTAAGGCTGTTCTCCATGTAGATCGCCCCTTCGAAAACGGACGTCCGGATGATTGGCACACAGATCACTGATTTCGGCTGCGCCTTCCGAATGTAGGGGTCGTTCTCGAAACGCTTCGACTCGGAGGCATTGTCCAGCACGACGTTCTCCTTGGTGCGCAGCACGTAGCGGAGGATGGAGACTGGCAACGTCGTGCTGCCTTCCTCGATGACTTGCGGCAGAGCCTCCGCAATGACATCCTCCGAATCTGCCTGGCTGCGTGCCACGATCTTGAGCTGGCCGTCCCGGTGCGTGACAAAGGAGCCGCGCTCTCCCCCCACGTTCTCCAGCAGGATCCCCATCACGTTCCTCAACAGCTGGTCGATCACAATCTCGCCGGAGATGGCACGGGAAGCCTTCATCACCGATGCCATGTCGATGGCGTCGTGCTTGAGGCTGGCGGACTCGGAAACGAGGCGGGACGAATCATCCCCCAGACTACGGCCGAAATGGACCGTATCCGCAGGACCGAATAGCGAGGCGTAGCGCTCCTGCAGATGGCGCACTTTCCGGTCAGCTCCCAGGTTGCGATAGAGCAGGCAGGCCGCCTTCATGTACCCTTCCGCTGCCTTGTCCTGCTGACGTTCCAAATACAGCTTCGCGAGGAGCTCGTTGGCGAGCGCTTCATCGCGTCGGAACTCGTGCTTCCGCGCCCAGGCGATGGCTTCGACGAAGGCGTCCACCGCCTTGTGATCGCGGCCCAGCAGACGCGACAGTTCCGCCTCCATGAGGCGCTGGAGGTGGAGGAAATTATCCTGGCAGTTTTCCGCCCACCGGACCATCCGCGCGATCTCCCGCCTCAGCCGCTGCAAATTGGCCTTCTGGGCGTCTCCCTCCATGGTGGGGTGGAGCTGGGCGAGTGTCAGGAAACTGATCAGGTTGTAGCGGACCCACTGTGGCAGCGCCATGCAGGAGAAGATGTGAGGATCCTGCTCGGCAATGTGGTGGCGGGCCGCCTCGTAGTCCTCATACAGAAAGCAAATCTCCAGCTTGTAGATGTGGTAGTTCGCGATCCCAGTCATGAACTTGCGCTGCCTCATGCCTTCCAGACAGCGCTCTTCATTAAAGGTGGCATCATTCAGGCTGAACCGGTCGTGGGTGAGCCCACGCAGATTCATCTGCAATTGCAGGAAGAGGGTGCCGGAGTCGTAGGAGTCCTGGTACTCCGTGTCCTTCACGATCGTGAGATACTTGCGCTGCTCCTCGCACATCGTCTCCAGATCAATCTTCGGATCCCAGATGATGCAGTCCTGCGCACTGTAGGCGAGGTAGAGCAGATCGCCCGTCTGGTAGCCGGCTTCGATCCCCCGTTTGAACAGCGGCGTCATCGTGGACCAGTGGTTGCTCCAATGATGAATGAACATCGCATAGACGTAGATGATTCGCGCCTTCAGAGGCAGGTCATCGGACCGCTCGTTCAGTGTCATCGCCAGCTTGCCCCACTCGTAGCCCGTTGCCGGGTCGTCGAGCACACCGCAGAGCACCATGCCATAGGCGGCAAAGGCAAAGCTGGACTCCGCGCAGTTGCCATGGCGCAACGCGAGGTTCACCGACTTCAGCACCAAGTATGGAAGCAGATTGCCGCTGCCTGAAAGGAAGGCTGCGGGAAAGATCTCCATCAGGATGCGGATGGCGACAAGCTTCTCCGGATCCGTGAGCGGCGGGGCGTTCACGACGTCGGCGATGTCTCTGCCTCGCAGGTTCCACTTCACCAGCAGGGTCTCCTGCAGGATCTCGGCGCGGCCCGGCTTGCGGGTGAACTTCATGCCGAGTATCAGCAGCCCTTGGATTGCGGCCTCGATGGATTCATTCATGCGCCCCATCGTCGCGTACTGACGGGTGCGAATGGAGAGAAGGTCCGCCTTTTCCAGGTTCGTGCTGAGCTGGTCCAGGAGAGTGTCGATGCACTGCTCTGCATCCTCATACCTTCCCGAGAGATAGGCGCACCGGGCAAACTCAATACCGAGATCTTTGGTCAGCTGATACTGGGTCTGCCATGAATCCGCCGGCAGAAGCTCGCGACCTGTCTCCAGATAGCGAAGCGCCACCTCGTAGGCCGAAGAGTCGCGTGCCCGGGCACCCGCCCGCAAATTGAGTCCGGCAAGCTGGAGATGTTCCTCCGTGTCACTGATGAGAGCCCGGCCCTCATCGAGATGGCTGACGATCTGAATGAGGCCTTCATCCGGCACATCGACGCCGACATGTTTCCACATCAGACGTCCCACCGTGAGGTGCACCGCCCGTTTGCGTTCCTCGGGGATCAACGCATAGGCCGCCTGCTGAATGCGGTCGTGCTGGAACTTGTAGACCGGGTTGATGGCCTCATCCTCAAAGTAGCGGTAGTCCGCGTCGAGCGGGACGATGATGTTGTGCTTGAGCGCCTCCAGAAGCATGGTCCCTGCTTCCCGCGTGGAGCTCTCTGAGATGACGCAGAGCGTGCGCAGGTCAAAAGTATTTCCTATACACGAAGCCAGTTGCAGAAGGTGCTGTGCCGCAGGCTCGAACCGCCGCAGCCGTGCCACGACGAATTCAACCACATTGCTGCTGAGGCCGCAGCGCAGCACCTTGTCCATGTCCCACGTCCAACGGCCCAGGTGCGTGGCAAAGGTGATGGCCCGCTGTTCATGCAGGGTCTTGAGCATTTCATTCGCGAAGAATGGATTGCCCTCCGTCTTGCGGTAGAGCAGTTCCGCCAGCGGACGAGCCTCATTCACGTCCGTGCGCAGGGTGTCGGCCACGAGATCGGCGATGCTGGATTCATTTAGAGTGCTCAGATCGATCTCATGAACGACGTGGGCCTTTTGAATCTCATTGATGGCAAGCCGGAAGGGGTGGCCTGCCTCCACCTCATTGCTCCGGTAGGCACAGATGAAGAGCACGTGGGAGAGCTCCCGCGTGGCAAAGTTGCGATGCAGCAGATTCAACGTGGGAGCATCGCTCCACTGCATGTCATCGAGGAAGAGCGTGAGCGGATGCTCGGGGCGGGCAAAGACCTTGAGGAAATTGATGAAAACCAGCTGGAAGCGATTCTGGGCTTCCGCTGCCGAAAGCTTGGGGACGGCCTCCTGCCTGCCGATGAGAGTCTCCAGCTCTGGCACATGCTCCACAATAAGCTGGGCATTCGTCCCAAGGGCTTCAACCAGGGCACTGCGCCAGGCCTCCAGCCGCAATGAGGATTCCGTCATGAGCTGGCGGATGTGCCCACGGAAAGCCCGGGCAAGGGCGGAGTACGCTGTGTTCTGCTGAAGCTGGTCAAACTTGCCCTGAATCATGAACCCGCGCTGGCGGACAATGGGCCTGCCAAGCTCGTTCACGAGGGCCGTCTTGCCGATGCCTGAATGCCCCGATACGAGGCACAGCATTACTTCCCCCTGCGCAGCCTTGTCGAACAATGCCGACAGTTGGGCACTTTCGTCTTCGCGCCCGTACAGCTTCTGTGACACCTGAAACCGCTCTGAAATGTCGTGGGCTCCCGGCACGAAGCGGTCGAAGCTGCTTTTTCCCGGGTGGAGCCATTGCGCCTGACAGGCTTTCAGATCGGTGATGAGTCCGAACGCGCTCTGGTACCGGTCCTCAGCGTTCTTGGCGATCAGCTTCAGGATGACGTTGGCGACCGCCGGAGGGATTTCCGGATTGAACTGACGCGGTGAGGGCGGCCGCTTGCTGATGTGACTGTGAATCCACTCCAGCGTATCGCTGGCCTGGAAGGACAACCGACCTGTGAGCAGCTCAAAGAACGTCGTGCCCAGTGAGTAGTAGTCCGAGCGGTAGTCCAGATCCCGGTTCATGCGACCGGTCTGTTCCGGCGACAGATAGGGCAGTGAACCTTCGAGACGTCGCGCGAGGTTCACGTCCTGACGCTCCCGCGACAGCTCGGTGGAGATGCCAAAGTCAATGAAGCGAACTTCGCCATCCGCCTCATCCAGCAGGATGTTTCTAGGCACCACATCTTTGTGTACGATGCCGTGCTCATGAATGCTCCCCAAGGCTTGCGCCGCCTTGATCGCGATGTCGAAGAACTGGTCCAGAGGGACGGGCTCTTTCGCCCGCTGCTCCAGCATTTCTGCCAGTGATCTGCCAAAGGGCTCCATCACGATCGCGGCATTCCCATAGCCGTGATTCACAAACCCAAACACCCGCACCACCCCCGCAGCCCCTTTGAGCTTCTCCGCAATGGAGAATTCATGCCGCAGTTCGGCAAGATCCTGATGGGTGGGATACTCTGACGACAGCGTTTTGACAACGACATCCTGCCCGTCCGCCAGGCGTCTCGCCCGGTAGACAGTGATCAGCGGCGAATGATGGATTCGCTCACCAATTTCATATCCAGGGATTGCGGCAGGCATCGTCTTGATTCCTTGTTCGCCCCCGTCTCAGGCTGCGAGAGGCTGGCTCACACACCAAACAGACGGTTGAAGGAGGAGGCATAAAAGGCATCCGCTCCACCCTTCAGAGGCTCGCCATGCCCGCACAGCGCATGCTGGAAGGGGACCTCCTTCAGCCGGGTGAAATCATCCGCCTTGGGTTCGTTCACCATCACCCAGAGCACCCCGCAGTTGGCTTTGGTGAAGAAGCCCATCTCCTTCATGAGCTTCTCAGAGCGCTCGTCGAAATATTCGTCAGGCCTCTCCCAGTTCTGTAGGGCATCGCACGCGAGCATCACTCCGCCTTCCTGATCCAGGCGCAGGGTGCACTCGGGGCGCTTGGTCGTTTCAAAGGTGAAGATCGAGCAGTCGATGGGACGCTTGCCGTCCTTGGTGAGGAAGGTGTCCGGTGCGATGCCGTTTTTCGCTGTCATGCCTGGCAGACCCCAGTAGGTGGGGGCATAGCGCGCCACGTAGAAGGCATCATCCAGCCCGTGCAGATCCCCAATGCGCATGATGTGTTTCACCGTACCCAGCTCATCCAGCGCAGCCAGGCCCGCCTCATCCAGGCGGACCGTGTTCACCAGCGTCAGGTCGCGACCTTCGCGCACCACGATCATGTTGCGGCTGAACTGCCAGTCAGAACCCAGCAGTTCCGCCCGCATGGTCCCCATGACGAAGAAGACATCGGGATAAACTTCGACGAGCGGCCCGTGCGGCATGGCTTCGTGAAACAAGTCGGTGCTCATGAGAGGAAGGTAAGGCAAAGGGTACGAGGACGCTACGGTTCGTAATCATAACGACCGACGAAGGAATACTCTGCGCAGTATTCATGCAAATACTCAGCCAGATAGAGATGTTGTGCCAGATTCAACCGGTCAAAAATGACATCTTCAAGCGTTTCGCTTCCGTCACTGGTGTCCATGCGCTTCAGGTGGAATAACGTCATGTCCCGACCGCCGAAGAATTGCTTCAAGTACGCATGTTCGGGACGGGCTCCAGACATGTCGAACACCGCCCCGGCCAGGGCCGTGCAATGGGAAGGCAGGGTGTCCCTGGTGTAGTGAACGTCCGGTGCGTAGGGAATGATGAAAGGAGGGTAGACCTGCTTGGGGTGAATGGGATGACGACGGAGCCGGTCCAGGTATTCCGCATTCAACCCCGCCTTCTGTGCTCCGTTGCACAAAATATTCAGGTAACGTCGCGAGGGGAGGCAGGAGTCATCAAGGAATGGCGGCATGCCCACATAGGCCACGGCTTTGCATCTGGACCGATGAGCCTGCGCCTCAATCTCGACCTCTATCCGGTCATAGCCGTAGCCATATGCTTCTGCGGCATCCAGCTTCAGCAGGGCTTCATCTTCGCAGAGATGCACCATGCCATGCACTTCATCGGTGGGATCTTCAGAGGGAATGATATTGGCCACGCCCCCTTCATGGCGGAAAAAATGCCGCACGCTGAAGGCGAGCCGCCAGCCCGTGAGCACGGCATATTCAGAGGACAACGGGGCCACACCTTTGGCCCGGAGTGAGGTGAGGTCGATGTTCGAACCGTAGCCGAAATAGTGGAACATGGCTTGAGACGAAAAACGGCTCTGTCCGCAAAATGGATCTTAGCCATTGCTTGCACAAATCGAAACCGTTGTCTAGTCTGATCGGACCGGAGCCCTCCGAGATTCCCCCTGTCTGGTTGCGAGTCATGACACCGTCCCAAAAGAGCAGACACTATGAATCTTCAGAAATACGAATTCGTCATCAGCCGTGAGGCCAAATCCGACGCCATTGGGCTGTGGCGCTTTGATCCCTCCGCGCCTGAGCTGTTCACAGCCGTGCCGCTCCAGGCTGGACCTGGGGCCAGCCTGGATTGCAAGTGCCAGGTGATACAAGTCGGCGCGTTCCTCCTGGAGTGGGGGCCGCTCGTGACGGCACCGGGCATGGATCCCAGCTATCCGTATCGCCTGCTGAAGTTTGACCCCACCAGCCCCACTCCGCTGACACTGGTGAAGCCAGCGGTGAACCCCTTGCAGAGTGGCATGTGGCCCAAGTCAAAATTCTTCTGGATTCGCGCCGACTTCGGCCACGAAGGGAGTGACATCGGGAACTTCTCCTCGGGCACGAATCTCTCGCTCATGGCCTGTGGGAATTTTGTCCTCAACTGCATCCCCACAGCAGGCCGCGGCACCTTCAAGCTTTTCCACTTTGATCCGTGCCAGCCAGATCCATTGCCGGAATACGGACCTCAAGGTGCCTTCTCAAAGATAGCGCTCGGGCATGAACTCATCTACATCGCGGACTATGTGCTCGACTGGGTGCCCGGCACCGGTTCAAGCACCTACGCCGTGTGGAGCTTCGATCCACAGGCGAAGATCCCCATCACCCAGCCCACGATTCAACAAGGGGTGTGGGACAGCATTGATGCCAGCCATCGTCTCACGCGTATCGGCGAGTATATCCTGGATTGGGTGCCTGATGATCTGAGCTACCGTCTGTACAAGTTCGATCCCACACAAAAGGATCCTCTGGGCACAGCGGTGCAGACAGGCAGGCTGTCGGCGAGCCTCTCCTCCACATCCTCGCTGCTGGCCTATGAGCCGAACGTCCCCATCAATACCGCGCAGGCAGATGTTCCCGGCACCCTGGACTACATGCGGTCCAAGGTGAAGCACGTGGTGTATTTGATGATCGAGAACCGCTCCTTTGATCACGTGTGCGGCTGGCTCTACGAGAATGACAAGCCTGCGCTCGTCATCGGCCCCCAAGATCCGTTCAAAGGCGCGAGTACCGGGTACTTCAACTACAATGGCGACAAGGAAGTGCACCTGAGCAAATTCCGCGGTGGCAGGATCGACGAATCGAAGCAGCTCGAGGTCTTCACGGAAGATCCCTACCACGACAACTCGGACGTGATGAAGCAGCTGTTTTACAGCGATCCATCGGGCTATGAGAAGCGTGCCGTACCCGACATGGGCGGCTTTGTCTTCAACAACGGCGCGGACAACGTCATGGAGACCTTCACGCCGGAGCAGCTACCAGTGCTCAATGGTCTGGCCAAAAACTTTGCAGTGTCGGACGAATGGTTTTGCTCCATGCCTGGCGGCACAGATGTGAACCGGGCGTTCTCTCTCACCGGGTCCGCTCTCGGTCAGCTCAACAACTTCCAGAACGGTCCGGAGTACACCTACTGGCCGTATGCGCTGCATCGGCCGTCGATCTTCAAAGCGCTGTGGTGCAATGGATTCACCGACTGGAAGATCTACAACTCCGTGGAGTGGTTCAACTTCGTCTTCACCTACCATCTGTTCCTGCAAGGACAGATCGCCACGGTGGATGCAGACTCGTCGAAGCACATCGCCTCCATTGACCAGTTCTATGAAGATGCGCGTACGGGCAACCTCGCGTCCTTCACCTACATGGAGCCGCGCTGGATTGCCCCGCAGGGGACGACCTCCTACCATCCCGGGGGCGATCTGGTGCCCGGAGAGCAAAAGCTTCTCGAGATCTTCAACGCCTTGCAAGATGGTCCGGCATGGAATGAGACGCTCTTTGTCATCACTTTTGATGAGCACGGCGGCATCTATGACCATGTGCCACCGCCCTATGCAGTGAATCCCTATCCGAATGACTGCGCGGATGGATTCAACTTCGACCTCATGGGCGTGCGTGTGCCGACGATCCTCATTTCCCCGCTCATTCCGGCAAAGACGGTGTTCCGCTCAGAGACGCCAGTGGCCTATGAGTCCACATCCATTCTGGCGACATTGCTGGACTGGTACGGCGTCCCCCGTTCGCAGTGGGGTCTGGGGGATCGCATCAAGCAGGCCCCCACCTTCGAAGGAGTCTTCCTCGAACCCGCACCGCGTCAGGAGCGTGTGAATCTCGAGCCACCTTATGACAAGGACAATCCCCGCGATGGCACGCCCAATGGCAACATCCCTCTGAACGGCGTCCACCAGCTCATCGCTCCTCGCCTCATCGCCAAGTTGACCGAAGGGCTACCACCCGCTGAGCAGCAGGAAATCACCGACGACATCATGAGCAAGGCCACCACGCTGACGGAGCTGAACGGTCTGCTCGTGGAACTGGAATCCAGGCTGAAGGGGTAGCGAGGAGGTCGTGTGTCGGTTCCAGCATACCCGTTGCTGTTGTGCCCATCCCTGTAGGGGATACATAACACAGCCCAGGGTTGGCCGAGCCTTAGGCGAGGCTACCCTGGGTACAAGAGGAAAGAATATCAGGTGTGGAGACCGATGCCATTTCCTCTTACCTCGGACCACTGAATGCCCCCACGTCGAGGC
>JBGGMQ010000619.1:0-5004 GCA_041287975.1 Verrucomicrobium sp.
TGCTCATAATGTCAAAATTCCGCATCGGTAGCGAGGGCGCTCCGCACGGCGCGGCCAAGAAGGTTGAACGTTGGGACATGGGTAAAACGAAAGTTTGATTGATTGGAGTGGAATCCTTTGGAGGGAAAGAGTGGGCCCAGGTGAGGGACGCCAAGGGGGGGGCGGAGGGATCTGGGGG
Source organism: Verrucomicrobium sp. (assembly GCA_041287975.1). Lineage (GTDB taxonomy): Bacteria > Verrucomicrobiota > Verrucomicrobiia > Verrucomicrobiales > Verrucomicrobiaceae > Verrucomicrobium. The sequence goes on from JBGGMQ010000619.1 coordinate 179, forward strand.
TTTTTAATGGCCGTCGGTCGTTCGGATCAGCGAGCAATCAGCCAGTCTTTCACCGCGATAGAGAAGTCAGCCACGTCAATGGGGTGCCGGCTGGTGATGAGATTGCCATCGACTACGACGGCCTGCTCCAAGACCTGGCCTCCCGCATTGGTGAGGTCACTCTGAATGTTCCAGTAGCCGGTGAGCTTTTTACCTTTGAGGATTTCTGCGGAGGCAAGTACGACCGGGGCATGGCAGATGGCAGCGATGAGTTTTCCGGATTTGTTGAAATCCTGGACGAACCGGATCACATCTTTGTCATAGCGAAGGTTGTCGGGGTTCCATGCACCTCCGGGAATGAAGACGGCATCGTAGTCGCCCACTTTGATCTGATCTGCGGTACGATCGACTTTGATCCACCCCGCTGGATTCAGATACTGGATGGCCATGATGTGGTTCTTCGCCATCTCCGGTGTGCTGAGGCCGTATCTCGCGGGGGCAGGATTGAATTTAGGGGCAACGATGTCGACAGTAGCACCGAGGGCCTTGAAGTACCAGACAGGGCCCGTCAGCTCGATTTCCTCGAAGCCGTCCGCAGCCAATACGGCAATCCGCTTCCCCTTCAGGAGGGTGGCATCCTTCACCGGAGTGAAGAAGAAGGCCTTCAACGCCTCATTCCCCGGTGCGTTGAGCAACTGGAAGACTGGCATCGATGAAACGACCGTTTGGGTGGACAACTGGCCGAGAATCTCCAGCTCGCGGGAAGAGTTCCCTTGAGCTTTGACGTCCGTTGCCACGAGCGCTCCGAACGCGGCTGTGAGTAGGATGAACTTTTTCATTGTAGATGGTGGATTGCTTGGGTTCTAGATGTTTTTGTCTTTTATGCTACCCGCCCAGAGGGCCTTGCCTCCGCGTGGTACGATATCTTCATAGGTTCTGCATTAGCGTGCGGATTGGCTGCTGGGCCGGGGGAGACTTGCAGCAGCGATCCGTGGCCCATGAACTCAGATATCGTGCCAACCCGATTCGTGCAGCACTATGGCGTTGTCCGTGAGCAACATGCGCACTTCACTTTGAGTTCACAAGGACAGACTAAATCTCGTCTCAGGCGAATTTTCATACCCGCCTCGGCGAGCTTTCGTAGAGTGTGGGTTTTCTTGGTTGAGAGGGCACCTCGCCACGCCTCCGGGACTGCGGGGAGGGATCAAGCATCTCCCAAGCACCGCTCCTATGAGGCAACCTCAGGCTCTTGAATATTTACCTCGAACTTGGGTTGCCGACGATGCACAGCGAACCAAGCTGAAAAAAAGTGGCGGCGAACAACGAAGTTTCGTAGGCCACCGTGGTGAATATTCGTCACGTTAAAATCCCGAACCGAAAGAATGCGTCTGGCGATTCGGAGCAAACTGTTGCAGCAGAACGCCTTACGCCCGAAAAAAGACCATGGCACGTGAACTGCAATGAAGGGTGCTACCCCCTGGGTCTCAGCCTGGCTAGAATGCCAAAGCTCTCCGGGGATCATCAAGCGAACACCCACATGAAAACTCGAATCCCTCTACGACTCCTCCGGCCCTCGTCGGTCATCTGCACAGCCTTGTCCTTGTCTTTCTTTGCTGCCTCACTCGCGGCTGTATCTGTGTATGCCGAAAGCCCTCCCAGCGTCGCCAAGGAATCGGCGACGACAGTCCGCTACCTCACATCCAAAGTGGACGGGCTCGACGTCTTTTACCGCGAGGCGGGACCGAAGGGTGCTCCGACCATCTTGCTCCTGCATGGATTTCCCACGTCATCCAACATGTTTCGCAACTTGATCCCGCAGCTCGCCTCGACTTTTCACGTCATCGCGCCTGACTACCCCGGGTTCGGTCAAAGCAGCATGCCAGATCGAAAGCAGTTCCCCTACACTTTCGAGAATCTGACCAACGTGGTCGAGAAGCTCGTCAATCAGTTGAAGCTTACCAGCTACTCGCTCTACGTTTTCGACTACGGAGCACCCGTCGGCTACCGGCTCGCACTGCGGCATCCCGAGCGTGTGAAAGCATTGATTGTGCAGAACGGCAATGCCTACGAAGAAGGGCTCCTCAAGTTCTGGGATTCGGCAAGGGACTACTGGAAGGAGCCAACGGCGGAAAAGCGGCAGGCCCTTCATTTCCTTGTCGAACCTAAAACGACACGGTGGCAATACGAAAACGGCGTATCCGACCTCACCTTGCTCGATCCCACCACTTGGGCTCTGGACCAGGCCGGCATGGACAGGCCTGGCAATGCTGACATCCAATTGGATTTGTTCCTGTCCTATGGCTCCAACGTGCCGCTTTACCCACAGTTCCAGGATTTCTTTCGGAAGTACCAACCTCCAGCTTTGATTGTCTGGGGAAAGAACGACGACATCTTTCCACCCCAAGGGGCCGCCCCTTACAAGCGAGATCTGAAGACGGTTGAAACCCACATGCTCGATACGGGACATTTCGCGCTCGAAACTCACGGTGAAGAGATCGCGCAGCGCATCAAAGAGTTCTTCAAGAAGCACAAGATCACCAAGTAATCTCTTCCTGCCGAGCATGGGCCGGGACCGGATTGAAACCGGTCCCGGCTCTTTCTTGTACGGTCTGCCTTGCCCAAGTCTTGGGCATTGTTGGAGAGATGCCATAGCGAAGGACGCGATCCCGGCCAACTGCCGTGCGAATCGCGCCTTCGATGAATGGGAGATCCTTCCTCACCCAAAGTGGAAAGGAATGCGGATGGGATATTTCTCCACCTGCATTCCAAGGCCGGACATCATTTCCCGGTACTTTTGGCAGCTTCCAGGATGACCTCCAACACTTCCTTTGGCTTCGACACCATGGCCACGTGGCTTGCTTTTAAGATGGTCGTTTTTGCATTGGCGCGCTTGGCCATGAGCTCTTCCAGTTCGGGGTTGATGGTCTTGTCTTCTGATGCGACCACATACCAGGAGGGCTTCGTTCTCCAAGCTGCTTCCTTGCTGACCCCAGCAAACACCTTGGGGGAGGCCGGCTGCTGCACGACATAAATCAGCTCCTGTTCGTTCTTCGGCAAATCCGAGGCAAACACCTTGGCCACACCCTCCCGGGTCACCGTCAAGACGCCGTTGGTCGTTTTAAGAAAATCTGACAGCTGAGTAGGAGCGGCCATTTCACTCAGCTTAGGGACTGTTTCGCCTTTGTCCGGGGCGAAGGCCGCCACATAAACCAACCCTTTAACTCGAGGGTGCGCCCCCGCTTCCGTAATGACAAACCCGCCCCACGAATGGCCCACCAAGATCACCGAGCCTCCGGCACGCTCAATCGCCACCACGGTTGCCGCCACGTCATCCTCCAGGGAGGTGGTAGGATTCTGCACGGAGATGACCTCGAATCCCTGCTCCACCAGTGGCGGAATGATTTTGCTCCAGGAGGAGCCATCTGCCCAAAGGCCGTGGACTAAAACAATCGTAGGTTTTGCATTCATAGATTCTGTGTTTTGACTGAGAGCACTGGAAAGCAGGGAGAAGACACCGGCGCAGACTGCTAAGGTTAGCTTTTTCATAGGATTATATCTTGTTGGAGGATCTGCATCCCCACGCTTCCGTTCACCGCCGGATACTGGCCCATCGGTGCCATCACGATGCGGCTGGTCAGTTCCAGGCGGCCAACCCGGATTGGATTGCGGAAGGCAGGAATCGACATGGCAGCACTCTCAGGTCATGTTTCATGCCATCCCTTTTCCCTTTTAGTTACCGGTTGATGACCAGCACTTTATGCAGATGAGACCTGCACTGCCCAGGCCTGCAGAACTTCGCCAGTTGCGAAATTTCGCGCTGATGCCTGCGATACTTCGCCAGCATCCCCCGCAGATGCTGTTATTTCATCAAGGAATAACCCGCGTTTCAATCGGCAACGAGAATTGAAACGTCGCCCCCGGGCCATCATTGGTATTCGCGACAAGTCTCCCTCCATGAGAGACGACGATGGACTGGCAAATGGCCAGTCCCATGCCCAGCCCTTCTGGCTTGGTGGTGAAGAAGCGGTCAAAGAGTAATCCGGCGGTTTCAGGGTCCAATCCCACTCCGGAGTCCTCCACCTTCACCAATACGGTTTCCGCATCCCGACCCGTGTGGATGCGCAGTAGACGAGGTCGGTCCGAGATGCCATTCATGGCATCGAGGCCATTGATCACCAGATTCATGATGACCTGCTGAATCTGCACGCGATCCATTGCCACCTCAGGAAGGTCCCCGCTCAAGTGGCACTCCAGTTCCACCCCCCGCCGCCGGATGTCAGACTGGAGCAGGGGCAGAAGCTCTTCAATGACCTCATTGATACTGGACGATTCGCGGATGAGCTTTTCTTTGGAGAGCAATGCGCGAATACGCACCACGATCTGCACGACGCGATTGCCATCGCCAATGATTCGCTGCGCTGCAGCACGGGCTTCCTCAATGTTGCATCGCTCGGGGCTGAGCCAGCGCAAGCAGGCGCTCGCATTGGTGGTGATCCCCGAGAGGGGTTGACTGATCTCATGTACGATTGATGCGGTAAACTCGCCCAGAGTGGTGGCGCGCGCCATACGGGTCAGATCCAGTTCGGCTTTGCGCAACGCCACTTCCTTCATGCGGGCAAGCTCGTCACGGAGGCGCTGGTGCGCCAGGTAACGGTTCAGCCCAAAAACTACCGCCATTGCCCCCACCGCCGTCAGAGCCCACACCCATCCTTGCTGCCACCAGGGCGCGTGGATGTGAATGAGAAGGCTTGTTTCATCGCCCTCAGGGCGGCCTTGAAGGTCAACTGGCTGAACGCGCAACTTGTAGGTACCGGGCTCAGGATTGTTGTAATCCTGCACTGAAAGTG
>JBGGMQ010000620.1:0-3860 GCA_041287975.1 Verrucomicrobium sp.
GCGCGAACGGCGGCGGCGAGCCAGAGCTGGCAGACTTGGCGGGCGCAGACGAGCCTTTGGGACGCCCGCCGACCACCACCATAATCAATCCTGCGAGAAGAAGCAAGGCACCCAGCGCCACGAGACCCCAGCCCCACGGCCCCGACTGCTCCAAACTGAAATCGGACAAGGCCGTGAGCACCTGTTGTTCCTGAAAATTCGATTTACTGATGGCTGCCCCCGAGTCGGCCATGGTCTGCTTCATCACTCCCACCACAGCGATGATATACATGACCACCCCGGCGACCAGATCCAGGAACAGGCTGGACCAGAGCGAGACAAGCACCACCCCGGGCACGCGGTATCGGATAGTACGGACCAGAGCGAGAATGCCCATCACCAGGGACGCGGCACCCAGCACAGCATTCACCACCGTGTAGGTGACCCCATTCACAAAGAGCTCACCCGCCAGTACTCCGCCCCACACAATGAGAACGAGCCCAGTGGCAAAGGTCCAGATATTGCCCGTCCACGGCAGCTTGCTTCCCGGCATCACATCGGGCAGATCGGGAGCCTTGTCCAGACTGACGGTGCTCGGCGGGAGGCTGTCCAGAGTGCGATCCCCCTGATGCTGCCGACAGAGGGCGGTGATTTCCCGTACCACCCGGCTGGCGGTGCGAGTCCGCACCAGCGGCTTGAGTTTGAGCACCTGCACGGCTGTCTGCAGGGAGCAACGACAAGTCCCACCCCTCGCCACATTGACCACGAGCAGGGTCAGGAACATCAATGCGGGAACAATCACCGTCACCAGAATAAAAGGCTCCGCACGGGTGAAGAAAGCAATGAGCGCAAAAAGGGCAGCCCCCGCCGCAAAACCCACGGAAGCCCAAATGTGCGTCTGGGTCGGGACGAGGGTCAGCGCCTGGATCTTGTCATAGTCAATGCGGCGGTAGACTTCCCCATAGGGGACGATCCAACCCTGCCCCTCCACGACGAGGAGGTGGTCAGGCCCCTGCCAGAGGCTTCCTTTGCCACCGGTGCCGCCGACAAGAAGCGTGTAGTCATCAAAGGCCTTCTTCACGACAAGCTGTCCCCCAATCCAATTTTTTCCGTCATGATGGCAACGGCGAGCGCAGCCCAGCCGGCACATTGCAGCAGGCTCAGAATGATCGCCCAAACGACACGCCCCCTACCCCGAGGCACAAGGCTGCGGGGTTTGTTCCAGGCAAAAAACGCCAGGCCTAGAGCGGTGGGAGCAGTGATCAAGCTCAGCATGACACAGAGGCTGATGAAGGCGATGCCCAAGGGGCCGAGGAGAAGGAAGGGCACACTGACCAGGACGGGGAGGCAGGCGGTGCCGAGGGCAATGTTGTCCCACAAGACTCGCCGAGACTGAAAGCGGGCATCCTGACGACGGCCTCGCAGATCCTCCAAACACTTGAAGCAGACGGTCTCCTTGCCCCATTGGGCGGCCCACGCCTCAGAGATGAAGACACCGCAATGGCTGCAGGAGGTGGTGGCCCGACGCTCGGGATTGTAAAAGCAGACCGTGTCCCCCGGCCCTGGAGGGGTCTCCGGAAGGGAGGGCGGGGCATTCACCCGCCCCGAGCCAGCGATGGCCGGAAGCACAAACGCTTGCATCACCTTGCCACAGAGCGGGCAAGGGGCGGACTCACGCCCCCGGAAAGCCTCCGGGGGGATCGCGTAGCTACAGGAAGTGCAGCGGATGGCAGCCATCGAAGCAGTCCAGTGGCAACCAGGTTATTTCCACACCACCCGAGTGGCGCAGATGCGGTCATGGAGCGCGCGCTTCTCAGCATCGATCCCCGCCATCCACCACGGGAAGCTACCCACGAGAGAGCCCACGAAGACGGCACCGCCAAGGGCTACAATGAACCCGCCTACAGCCTGCTCGTTGCCTTCCATCATCTCCTTGAACTGGGTGAACCCCAAAGCGATGACAATGCCGACGGGAACCATGATCACCAAACCGCAGATGATGCCCCCCAGGAGATTGTCTGCTGCCCACCGGCCGAAACAACGCATCGTGGTAGGACGAGGGCCGTCCGCTGTGACCACTTGGAATCCCAGGGCCAGCTTGCCAAGGGTGGCTCCGTACTTCGAGGTCATCCAGGTGAAGTAGGTGGCACTGATGCCCCACTGGATGATCGTCTGAATGAGCTGTTGGATGAGCATCATGGACATGCCCTCGCTCGGTGAGGTGGAGCCAGCACCGGCGAATCCGAACATGATGCCCAACGGCATCGCGATCACGCAGATCACGATGGTGAGGACAATCGTGTCGATGATACGGGCCAGAACGCGCCACCAAAAGCCCACGAAACGGCGGGCACCGGGAAGGGATGCCTCTGATACCACCCCCTCGCGCATTTGCTGGAGCAGTACGTTCTTGTCCTGCTGAGGGATTGCCATGCCACCAAAGGTGGGGCTGGTGGATGGAATCTGGATCAGATCAGGCCGCACCTGGGAGAGCGGCTGCCAGTCCGGCAGACCTTCGCGCCAGACGAGGGTGCCAGGGCTCAAAGCGCCCCGACGGGCCATTTCCGTGAACTCCATTTCGGAGACCGGGCCACGTTGCTGTCCATTTTCAGAGTAGAACCAGTTCATGTGTGGGAGAATCGAACTTCAGGAGGAAAAATAGGAAGCCGCTGTCGCGAAGGAACGCCCCCACCCTCGCGGAGGGATGCCATGGAGAAAAGCAAAAACCGAAGGCGGTCGTTAATTCTTCTCCCGACCAAAAAACCGTCCAAACAATCCTGACTTTTCCCGCACGGGCGGGGGAGGTGGTGGTGCAGATGCCGCAGAGGTCTCTGGCTCATTCTTGACCTCGGGCACTGGTGCGGGTGTAGGTCTAGGCGCCAGTTTCTGTTTGCGGACGCGCTCCAGAAGCTCCGGCTGACGCAGTTGCAGCGTCTCCCAGAGTTCCATTCCCGATTGCCAGACGAGGGTGTCCTTCACCACCGCGCCCTCACGGGCGAGATCCTCCAACGCCTGCTCATTGATGGGGCCCTTGGCCAGGCCCTCCACTGAGTAATACCAATTCATGCCGCAGCCGATAATGCGGCGGAGCGGCATGAATTGCAAGACTCGGATGTCAGTTCTGACCGTCAGTTTCCAAAATTGACACTTGGCCGCGGGAACCATCCACTCTGACACGCTGGCTGTTTTCGAGACGTGTGACGCAATCCCGCACTGCCATCACCGCAGGGATGCCCATCTCCCGTGCAGTCACCGCACCATGCGAGAGCGGTCCACCACTGGCGGTGATGACCGCACTGGCGATGTAGAACAGCGGTGTCCAGGTGGGACTGGTCGTGTGCGCGACAAGCACCGCGCCCTTGGGAAACTTCGCGAAGTCAGCAGCCGAGAGAACCTTGAAGACCGCTCCCTCCGCAATACCGGGACTTCCAGCAAGGCCGGAGAGATCGCCCACGGCTACTTCAGCATCATGGATGCTTTCACCCAAGACCCATTCAGGTGCGCGTGCCGCGTCGGCGAGGCACGCCTGTTTCTGGATACGAATCAATTCACCGAGAGTCTCCCACGCATCAGCACTCCCCTGTCCCACGGCATCATCGATCTGAGCCTCGTGAGCATAAAAGATGTCCATAGGCTCAGTGAGGATGCCACGGGCGACAAGTCGCTCCCCGAGGGCTCTCAATCCACGACGCAGAGGCTGATTGAGCCGGGTGGTCTGATAGTGCTCCAGATCGTCCAAGCTGGTGTAGGCCCGCGCGAGGCGGATCATCTCCGCATAGAAGAAGTGGGCCTCCAGCGGGAGCTTGCTGTACAGGAGGAACTCCGCCTGCTGGGCTGCCACCTTCACCTCCCGTTCTTTGCGGGCAGGCGTCGCCTCCATG
>JBGGMQ010000621.1:0-2765 GCA_041287975.1 Verrucomicrobium sp.
TGAGGCAGAGAGGGTGGGTAGAAGATGGAAGAACTGAAAGATCGTGCCCACCGACTGTCGGCGCAATTGTGCCAGATCCTTGCTGGACATGGTCTCCATGACCCTTCCTTCAAATCTCAGCGAGCCTGAGTCCGCACGATCCACTCCGCCCAGGCAGTTCAAAAGGGTCGTCTTGCCACTGCCCGAAGGACCCGTCAGCGCCACCCGCTCACCCGACTGCACCACCAACGACACCTCACGAAGGATGGGACGCGATTCATAGCTTTTAGAAAGGGATCGGGCTTCAAGCAGGGGGGAGGACGACATGATGGGAGCAGCGGTCAATCAAGGGGGGAACCATTCCCCAATAGGCATACGGACCTGATCATTCCTCCAACGGCACAAAACCGCATCTCGAAGTTGCACACTGGGGTGAGGCAGCGTCAAATTGGGCCAGCCCTCGAAAAAAACCATGTCCGACCCAGCTGGCCGCTACCGCGAACATCTTAGTGTCACATTTGCCGAAACGCTGGCGGAATCGCCGCCGCTGAAGACTTGGCCACACGACATGCCAGAGCTCGATCTGCAGAGCCTCTGGTTTGCGGGCGAGTTCGGCACCGAATTCAGCACTGTGGAGGGGCAGCGCCTGGCGATCCGCGACTTCGGCGTGTGGAATCATGCCAGCGGGCCAGACTTCACCGGATGCGCCATCCAACTGGAGGGGAAAACCCTTCGCGGCGATATCGAACTGGACCCCGATGTCCGGGATTGGGAGCGGCACGGCCATGGTGCCAATCCTCACTATGAGGGCGTCGTCCTCCACTTGTTTACCCGACAGCCTGAGCCGCGAGTTTTCACCCGCACCGCAGGTCATCGCGAGGTATCGCAGGTGCTGCTGACCCCGGACATGCTGGCCAGCACTGCCCGACCCCGGCATCAGGCAGAGGCACGCCTGGGCCGATGCGCCCACCCCTTGCGGGAGATGTCCGAGGCCGCCGTGGGCAGCCTTCTGGAGGCAGCGGCGCAATACCGGCTGCAACGAAAGTCGGAGAAACTGCATGCCTTGATCAGGCTTCATGGACGCGAGCAGGCAGTATTTCAGTGTCTGGCCGCCGCCCTCGGCTACCGGAACAATCAACGCCCCTTCACCATCCTGGCCCAGCGGTTGCCGCTGAAGACTTTGCTCAAACGCGATGCGATGGAGCGGGAGTCATTGCTCTTCGGCGTCTCAGGTTTCCTGGAATCCGTGCGCTACGAGGACACTGAGCCCGACACGCGCGTTTATCTTCGCCAGCTCTGGTCCACCTGGTGGAAGCAACGCGAAGCCTATGCCGACTGGCTCCTGCCTCCCAATCAACCCGTGTGGCAGATCGCAGGTGCCCGGCCCGGCAACCATCCCCAGCGGCGACTCGGTGCGCTCAGTGCGGTGTTGCAACATTGGAAGTCCGTCTTCGCCCCGCTGAAGGAAGTCACCTCCTGGGATCGCAAGCGATTCGTCAAAACCCTCCTGGGCCTGGACCATGAATACTGGCGGCAGCACTACACCCTGCTGGCCGCACCCGCCGCCAAACCCCTGGCCATGATCGGTGCCTCACGAGCCCAGGAGATCCTGGCCAATCTCGCCTATCCCCTGCTGGTGCCCGAGGATGCCCGCCTCTGGGTGGCCTACAAAGAGCTGCCCGCAGTGCTCGACAACCAAAAGGTGCGACGCGCTGCCCTGCGTCTCTTCGGCGAGTCCACTCCTGCCGCCCTGTTTCAAAAGCAGCTCTACCAGCAGCAGGGACTGTTGCAGATTTACGAAGACTACTGCCTGGAGGACGACTCTGCCTGTGTGGAGTGCCCGTTTCCGGAGCGGCTGAAGCAGTGGCGCTGAGTGGCAAAACTTTCCTCGATCCCGCCCCGCATGGCAGTATTGCCACTACAACTCATCAACCGGTACTGGACGGCCTTCCTGGACCTGCTCTACACGCGGCGGTGTGAATCCTGCGAGAAGCACCTGGAGGCGGGTCGGGAAGGAGCCGCACGCTGGCTGTGCAGCCCCTGCCTGGACAAGTTACCTGTGCTCAAGGCCCCGTTTTGCTCCCGATGCGGCGAACCCTACGAAGGAGCGATCACGGATGTCTTCCAGTGTGGGAACTGTCATGATCTACGACTGCATTTTGAGTACGCCGTGGCGGCATACCGTGCAGATGAGACCGTCCGGGAGCTGATTCACCGGTTCAAGTACAACCAGCAACTCCATCTTCGAGGGCTGCTCGGTTGTCTGCTGGAGAGAGTTCTGCAAGATCCCCGACTGACCAATGCGACGGATCGCTCCCAATGGCTGCTCGTCCCCATCCCCTTGCACCACGCCCGACGCAGGGAAAGGGAGTACAACCAATCCTGGGAACTGTGCACGAGGCTGGCCAAGCTCAGCGGGATCACCGCGCTGGACGCCCTGCAACGAGTGCGAGCCACCACCCCGCAGGCCTCTCTTTCACGAAGACAACGTCTGTTGAACCTCAAGCGTGCGTTCCGCATCAAACGCCCGGTAGCACGTCGCTCGACGTTGCAGGGAAAAACGATTCTGCTCGTGGATGACGTCCTCACCACCGGGTCCACGGCGAGCGAGTGTGCCAAGGTGCTCAGCCGGGAAGGCAGAGCAGACAAGGTGATCGTCATCACCGTGGCACGCGGATAGAACGGCAAGACTGGCACAATTTTGCGGACAGATGGCTCATGACCCGGCGTTTCATGGGGCTCACCGCCGCATCCCCCTATGCCCTTTCCCAGCCGATTCTCCTTCA
>JBGGMQ010000622.1:0-2633 GCA_041287975.1 Verrucomicrobium sp.
AACTGCTGGTGCCAAAAATGAGGCCAGCAGACGCCACCAAAGGATTGACTGACCTGACCAAGCGCTTTCACAAGAAGACCGAAGGCGGTCTCGTGAACAACTTGATTGTCGAAGGGGACATCACGCGGAGCATGGAGATTCGGGCGGACAAGGACAGTGCCACAAAAGGGGACCTCAGGGTTCTGGCAGCTACTGAGCAGGTGCCGGCCTCAGATCTTTGGTTCATGGCGCACAGTCGCTACACTGACCCCAATGTGCGAGCCTTGCACTTCCTTCGACTGGGCAGCCAGACGCATGCGGGGCAGATTGGATTCTGGGCGGGCGATGACACCATTGGCCGCGGGCGCAATACCAACCGGCCTTCCACCCAGATCACGGGTGGGGTCCTGGTGAAAGGCATGACCTATTTCCGCGACTGTCCTCCTGCAGTTACCCGCGGGCTCAACGGAGCCTTCAACATGGACAATCGTCCGGGAGACTGGGACAACGGCACGGGCCGCATCGAAGACGGGCCGTACATCAACAAGGCGGACGAAGGGAACGCTTCTACGAACAACCAGGCCAATGATACGGATCTAGGATATTTCTCCCGTGGCTCCTTCAATGTGGAGAGCGGTCCGACTTACAGCCCCAACCGCCAGATTGCCTCTGCGGTGGCATTTGGATCCCTTCCGTCCGGGATATTTGGCTCGAACCCAGCGGAGCTGACCGCGACAGAGGCTCCCCGCCCGTGGCAGACGCTGCTGTTTTGCCCGAATCCGGCATCACGCTCCACGGTGGCTCTGAATGAGCCCGTGGCAGCGGATCACGAAGGGTTCAAGGGGCCTAGGGATCACCTGTGGCTGGACCTCTGGTGGATGCCGGTGGTGGAACCGTATGCCATCAGTGAGGCGTTCTCCACAGCAGGCAAGATCAATATGAACTATGAGATTCTGCCATTCCGTCACATCAAGCGGAGCACGGGGTTGCATGCCGCTTTCAAATCCACCGTCGTCACTGCGATCACGCCGCTCTCTGCAGGTGGGCCCACCTCCGCTGGCTTGAACAACGGTGATGGAAACAACTACAAGGAAGGCACCCGGCACAAGTATGAACTGCGGTACAACGTGAACACTGACGTCACGCTGGAAGGTTTTGAGAACCGCTTTTCCAAGGGTGACTGTTTCCGCTCGGCATCTGAGATCTGCGAAATTTTCCTGGTGCCGAAACGCTTCACCAACGGCAAGTACAACTCGGATGCCAAAGAGCCGCCGGCAAAGTATGCCGACATGGTGGCCTGGTGGAATGGCTCGAGTGGGCTGGAATCGCCGACGAGCACGACGGCACCCAATGGCTTTGAACTCACCGGAGACAATGCACGGGAGGCCCCCTATGGGCAGCTTTATCCAAGGCTGACGACGAAATCGAACACGTTCACGGTGCACTATCGTGTTCAGATGTTGAAGAAGGCGAGGTCAACGAATGTGAGCCGTTGGGTGGAAAATACCGATGCAGTTCTTTCAGATCACCGGGGGTCTGCGACGCTCGAGCGGTACATGGACCCCAACGACCAGGAGCTGAAGGCCGTGATGGTCGGTGGCAGCGACTTCTTCCGCAGCTGGGACCAGCACTACCGGTTCCGGGTGGTGGAGAGAAAGCAGTTCGCCCCCTGAGTTGAATTTGAACTTGAATTTGAATCTGAGTTTTAGGAAACGACCAACCCCATGCCGAAATGAACATGACTCCGACGATGCCGAAAGTCCGATGCTCCGCCCATGCCTCCGGGTTCACCCTGACAGAGGTGGCGATCTCTGTGGGAATTGCCACCATTTGCATCCTTACTTTGCTGGGCCTGGTACCCTTTGGTCTGGATACATTGCGGACGTCTGCCAATCGGCAGGCAGAGGCCCGCATGATTCAGACCATTGTGGCGGACTACCAGATGGCCACCTGGATCAAACAGGACGGTAGTGGGGCACGGCAGGTAATTCTGGCCGACAAGACCTTCTTCTTTGACCAAACAGGGACGCAAGTGACGTCTGGGGAAGATCCCAACCGCATGTACTCCGTGCAGGCGAAGGTGAACACCATGGAGCCCAAGCTCAGTGGTGACCCAAGGACCAACCCCTATCTGCGCCGGCTTAACCTCCGCTTCACGGGGGACAAGGATTACAGCAAGGCGCTGGTGGACAACTCGGGCAAATACACGGAGCGCCCCACGTGGATTGCCAACGTGGAACAGACCGGGGCCCTGGCCAACTAGGGGTCTGGATGAAGCCGGGTGCCAACCGGCGGTACAGCAGACTGCCACCCTGCGCTACACACAACAGAATCGAGTTTCATGAACCCCCTGACTCAAACCAAAGCCAAACCTAGAACGTGGTCTGGATTCACCCTGGTGGAGCTCCTGCTTTCCATGGGGGTGCTTTCCATCATCATGATTCTCATGGCGGACGTGATCGTGCGCACGCAGAACACGATGACCCAGGCGACAACGCACGTGGGGGAGTTTCAGGAGGCAAGGTCGGCGTTGGACGCAATGAGCTTCACCCTCAGCCAGTCGGTGGTGGATGCGTACTGGACCTTCCGGCGGGATGCGAGCGGGAACGCGATCGGGTACGAGCGGTCGTCAGATCACCACTTCATCACCGGGC
>JBGGMQ010000623.1:0-2603 GCA_041287975.1 Verrucomicrobium sp.
TAACAAATCCATCCCCCTTCCATAGCTGCGAGACAGAGATCCCATCGACACGCTCATGGTCATAGCGGTGGTGAAGGCCACGATCAACACTCCAAGCATCTTCGCACAGTTGATAACGTGGGATGGGTTCGCAGCCATGACGGGCATGCCCACAATGGGGGAGCAGGTTCCTCAGTTACTTGAACAACTCCACCAAAGTGCCGTCAGCGTCGATGATCACGCAGGCACTGAACTGGGTGGCAGGCGGCTTCGGCACGTAAAGCGCCACCGCGTGACCGGAGGGCAGATCGTAGATGAGGAAATCGGACTCCTTCTCTCTCCTGCTCCCAAGATAGCGGCTGGGTATGCCAAAGCGGTTGATGAAGCTCTGAATGGAGCTGCCGTCCTTGCGCCACTCAAACTGCTGATAGCGAGCCAGGTCCGTCTGCATGGCGGGAGGTGATGCAGCCTGCCACGCTGCGGGCAGAGGTTGGGAGGTGTATTGTGAGGAGGCCCAAAGTTTGCGCAGGGAGGTGTCCGCGCCTCTGGCGGAGCAGACCAAAGTGGTCGAGAGGAACAAGAGGGCCAGGAGACGCTTCATGGGAGGGAGTGCTGCTCCCATTCAGGAGGATGTTCGTCCTTCAGACAGGAGTCGAACAAAAGCTCCGTTGACCCCGGCGGTTGTGCAAGCCCAAACCGCTACTCCTTGGTCAGGGCCAAAAGTCTATTTTTGCCCGGAGGATACTCCCACGTCACCGAGCTTCTTCACCTTGATGGCAGTGCTGCTTGCTCCGCAGCCGCAACTGCTGCCGCAGCTTCCTCCGCCGCCTTTGCGGAAGCGACCTTTAAGAGCGCGAAAGACAAAGATGGCCACCGTGACCAGCACAATGGCTCCGGCGGCCCAGGACTGTAGTTCAGCGCTCATTTTGCCAAGGGTTGAGAATACAAAAACGGGTCACACGAACCCCAGCAACTTTCCTCCCTGGTATACGATCAGGCTGGCCAGGTAAGCTGCGCCCGTCATATAGGCGATCTGGAAAAGCGGCCACTTCCAGCCGTTGGTCTCGCGTTTCACCACGGCCACCGTGCTGAGGCACTGCATGGCAAAGACGAAGAAGACCATAACACTCACGCAGACCAGCGGGGTGTACACTGGAGTACCGTCCGGCCATGTCTCCGCCTGCATGTGCTCACGCAGAGGTGTGATGTTTTCGTCATCATCATTTTCCACCGCGTAGATGATGCTCATGGTGCTGTTGAAAACCTCACGTGCGGCAAAGCTCGCGATGAGTCCGATGCCGATTTTCCAGTCGAACCCCAGCGGTTTGATCACCGGCTCAATCGCATGCCCCGCCATGCCCGCCACACTGTGGGCGACTTGCGAAGAGGGGTCCCCCTCCGTCTTGGGGTAGTTCATGGCCGCCCACAAGATGATGGTGAGGCCGAGAATGACTGTCCCTGCGCGACGGATGAAGATGCGGGCGCGCTCGAACATGTAGAGCAGCAGATGCTTCACGGAAGGCCGCTTGTAGCTGGGCATCTCCAGCACCATGAGGCTGGTCTCTCCCGGCATGATGGTTCGATTGAACAACCAACCGAAGCAGAAAGCACCAACCGTCCCCAGTGAGTACATGGAAATCATCACCAACGCCTTCTGCCACGCCGAGACCTGCCCAGCGGGGAACATGGCCGCAATCATCAGAAGATATACCGGAAGCCGCGCCGAGCAGCTCGCCAGCGGCGTGACGAGAATGGTGACAATCCGGTCCTTCAGACTGGCAATGGTCCGCGTGGCCATGATGCCCGGCACCGCACAGGCATAGGCGCTTAAGAAGGGTACAAACGCCTTCCCGTTCAATCCCGCCCAACCCATGATGCGGTCCATGATGAAGGCGACACGCGCCATGTAGCCCGTGTCCTCCATCAACCCGATGAAGAAGAAGAGGATCAAAATCTGCGGCAGGAAGATCACCACGCCACCAACGCCTGCAATGACGCCATCCACGAGAAGGTCACGCAGATCTCCCTCGGCCATGTTGGCCTTCACCCAGTCGCCCAGCCAGCCAAAGATCCCGTCAATCCAACCCATCGGACCTTCGGCCAACGAGAAGATAGTGTAGAACAACACGCCCATGGCGAGGAGCATGAACACTGAGCCAAACAATGGGTGCAGCAGCACAGCGTCAATGCGCTCCGTCATTGTGGCCTCATCCCTTTCAGGCCGACGCAACACCCCCTTGAGCAGGCTTTCCACCGCTTCGTAGCGAGCCCCTGCGAGCAAGTCTTCCCAGCCGGGAAACTTCTTCTCCAGCTCATCATGAGCCGCAGTGATGCGGCTCATGTGCTGGTCTGCAATCCCATAGTGCTGCGGGTCGTGGTCGGAGATGAGATACAATGACTCCAGCAAGGAAGCCTCATTCTGCAGCACCCCTGCCTGGGTGAGGCTGGAGCGAATCCCATCCAACGCGCCTCTGATATCGACAGGCATGGGGGGCACCTGCTTGGCTGGGAGTGCCAGAGGACGACTCATGGCCGCCTTGAGATCCACCAGGCCTTTGCCCGCAGTGGCCTGCATGGGGATGATGGGCACGCCCAGACGCTTCTCCAATTCTGCCACGTCGATG
>JBGGMQ010000624.1:0-2996 GCA_041287975.1 Verrucomicrobium sp.
GCGCAGCGCTCCATGGTGGCCCGGAAGACAGGCTCATGCTCCATGAGTTGACGGCCCATGCCCCACCACTGGGGACCTTGACCGCTCATCACAAACGCCACCTTGGGGGCCGTTTCAGGGCGTGGTGTGAAGGAGCTTTGCAGCTTGGGACCGGCTTCACCGGACGCTACACCCTTCAGTTCTTCAATGACTTCCGGCATGGTGTTCGCCACCAAGGTCATCCGGTACTGGTGGTGATTGCGTCGAGCCCCCAGTGTGTAAGTCAGATCTGGCAGCAAAGGAGAGCTGCCATTGGCGTTGGCACGGGCTTCCAGCCACTCCGCCAGACGACCCGCTGTGCCCTTCAATGCCTCTTCCGAACGAGCGGAGAGCACAATCGGCCAAGGCCGCGTTTCCTGAATGTCAGCAAAGCCTTCCGGATGGGGCTGAGCAGGAGCCTCGGCCACGATGACGTGGGCATTGGCTCCGCCGAATCCGAAGGAGTTGACGCCCACCATGCGCGCGCCGTCCGTCTCAGGGAAGGCTTCCATGGTCGTAGGCACCCGGAGCTTCAGAGCCTCGAAATCGATGTGCGGGCTTGGCGTATTGAAGTGCAGGCTCGCAGGGATCTGGCGGTGCTTCAGCACCAGAAGTGCCTTGAGCAGACCTGCCACACCAGCGGCAGTTTCCAGGTGACCCAGGTTCGTTTTGACGGAACCGATCGCCAAAGGATCATCAATCGCACGATCCACGCACAAGGCTTCTGCCAGGGCGGTGGCCTCGATCGGGTCACCCACGGCAGTCCCCGTCCCGTGGGCTTCCACGAAGCCGATCTGGGAGGGATTGATACCTGCATCGCGGCAGGCATCGCGCACCAACCGGGCTTGAGCCTCGGGGCTGGGCAGAGAGATACCATTGGTATGGCCGTCCTGGTTCAACGAGGTGCCAAGAATGACACCTTGAATCGGATCGCCGTCCGCAATGGCCTGCGAGAGACTCTTGAGAAGCACCATCCCGGCACCTTCGCCACGGACGAAGCCATTGGCTGCCGCGTCGAACGCCTTGCAGTGGCCGTCGGGAGACAGCATCGAAGCCTGGGAGAAGCCGATGAAGCCCCCAGGGGTGATCATGACCGTCACGCCGCCAGCCAAGGCTGCGGTGCCGCGACCGGTCCAAATGTGCTCACATGCCGCATGCACCGCAGTCAGGGCGGAAGAGCAGGCCGTGTCCATGGCCACGCTAGGGCCACGCAGGTTCAAGCAATAGGAAATGCGGTTGGCCGCGATGCTGTGCGCACTGCCAGTAGGCGAGTGCGGACTGATCCCGGCCGAGTCTCCCGGAGTACCCTGGATGATCTGGTAGTCATTGTGGGAGATGCCCACATACACGGCAAGATCCGTGCCTTTTTCCAGATCCAGGATCATACCGGCATCCTCAATCGCCTCCCAAGCGGTCTCCAGGAGCAGGCGCTGCTGGGGATCCACATACGGGGCCTCACGAGGTGAGATGCCGAAGAACTGAGGATCGAACTGATCGATCGACTCAAGAAATCCTCCTCGGCGGGCAATGGATTTACCGGCTATGCCTGGTTCAGGATCGTAATACCGTTCAACATTCCAACGGTCGGCCGGAACCTCGCCCACGGCCTCGCGGCCCTCGGAAAGGAGCTTCCAAAACGAATCCATGTCGTCGACCTTGCCTGGGAAACGACATCCAACACCGACGATTGCAATTCCTTCTTTCATCATACCAAAAATGAATCCGAATTAACGCGGAAAACTAAAATACCTTGTTTATCTAGCATACAACTCTTCGGGAAGCGTATTTGAAATGCAATGTTTTTCGCAAACGTTGCAGAGAATGAACGCCGTCCGAATCGCCTAAAGCCACTACAGTGAGCCTCTCGATTTGAACAATTTTTGAGGTTTTTTTTAGTGAAATGATTTTTGATTAAAAGCCCTGTCCGATTCTCGCGGCAGCGACGATACGGTTATTATGTGTGGCATCGCAGGCATGATAGATCTGGCTGGAGAACGAAACGTGCCAGAAGACGTGGTTCGAAGAATGGCCCGTGCAATTGTGCACCGCGGCCCCGACGAGGAGGGGTTTCTCTGGCGGCCGGGAGTCGGCCTGGCATCCCGACGACTGAGCATCGTGGGCCTGGCTGACGGCCAGCAGCCCATGAGCAATGAAGAGCGGAATGTTCATGTGGTCTTCAACGGGGAACTGTTTGATCACATTGAAAAGAGAAAAGCACTGCAACAAAATGGTCACATTCTCACGACGCACTGCGACACTGAGATCATCCCCCACCTGTGGGAAGACCATCAGGAGGGCATGTTCGAGAAACTGCGGGGCCAGTTCGCCATTGCCCTCTGGGATGAATCGAAGCGGCAGCTGACTTTGGGCCGGGATCGTTTCGGCATTGCGCCCATTTTTTGGTCCCGCCAGGGCGACTGGCTCCTCTTCGCTTCCGAAGTGAAGGCCCTCCTCGCCTCCGGCATGGTGCCGCGACGGCCCGATCTCCGTGGCATTGATCACGTCTTCACTTTTGCCGCCCTGCCCGGCCCGATCACTTGTTTCGAGGGGGTGCAGATGCTCCCACCCGCCCATTTCCTGCAAATTCGTCCGGCGAACCGGGGAGATGCGGCTTCCATTCAAGAGCGAGCCTACTGGAAGATGGACTTCCCAGACGCAGGTCAGGAGGTCGATGGCGATGCGAAATCTCTCGTGGACCGCTTCGAGCAAGTGATGCTCCGGGCCGTCGACCTGCGGCTACGGGCGGACGTGCCCGTCGGCTCCTACCTTTCCGGCGGCGTGGACTCCAGCATGATCCTTGCCCTGGCCTGCCACCTGCATGGCAAGAATGTTCACACCTACACCATTCGGGTGGATGAGCCGGAGCTGGATGAACTCGACGCCGCCAGCATGGTGGCCCGGCACATCGGGGCCCCGCCCCCCATTGTGCAGGAGTTCCGCACCGAGGACGCCCTCAGCACCTACCCGAGCCTCATTCA
>JBGGMQ010000625.1:0-7694 GCA_041287975.1 Verrucomicrobium sp.
CGCCGTGAGTTCGGCCTCACTGGCCAGCAACTGAGCCTTGCCAATCGCGACCTCGTTTTCACGAGCCCGAACTTCATCCACGCTGAGCGCGCGGGAGTCGGGAACTGACTTTACGCGATCGAGTTGATCCTGGGCTTTGGCCAGGGTGGCCTTCTGCACGCCGATGCGTGCGTGGGCGACCTCCACGGCGGCCTCAAGGCGGATCTTCTGTGCCTGGAGGTCGCGATCATCAATCTTGAAGAGGGACTGACCCGTCTTCACGGCTTGGTTGACCTTGACAGACATCTCCGTGATCAAACCTGCCACGGGCACCCCGATGGCAACGTTCTCACTGAGTGCTTCAAGAATGCCGGTGGCTGCGACCGAACTTTCATAAGGTTTCTGAGGCGGCGCAACAGGTGGCGGGGGGATGGCTCCGGTGTCTGTGGCTCGAATCTGGCTGACCACGAAGGCGATGCCGACAAAGCCGGCCAGTGCCACGGCGAAGGAGGCGTAGCGGACAAACAGGGAGAGGAAATGACGCATGACGAGAGAGGGCGGTCAATGTTGGAAGACTGGAGGGCGCGACTTGTCGACTTCATGCACCTCGACCACACGACCGTCGTCCATCTGGGCGATGCGGTCAGCGTGTTCGAAAATGCGGTTGTCGTGGGTGACGATGATCACCGAGCGGCCAGGAGCCCGGGCGACACGATCAAAGAGATCCATGACCATGGTGCCATTTTTAGCATCGAGGGAGGCGGTGGGCTCATCACAGATGATGAGCCGTGGCTCATGCACGAGGGCGCGGGCGATGGCGACGCGCTGCTGCTGGCCGCCAGAGAGTTGATTGGGGCGGCTGCTCCAGCGATCCCCCAGCCCCACCTCAGCGAGGAGTTCCCTGGCCCGGGACTCAGCCTTGCGAGCGGCAACGCCACGAATGAGGAGCGGCACGCTGACGTTCTCTGCGCAGTTGAGCGTGGGGATGAGATTGAAGGACTGGAAGATGAAGCCGATGTTCATGGCCCGGAACTTCGTCACGTTCGCATTGCTCATCTTGTCCAACCGGGTGCCGTAGACCTCGACCGCCCCCTCGTCCGGATGGAGGGTGCCGGCGATGACGCTGAGGAGGGTGGTCTTCCCGCAGCCGGAGGGGCCCACGAGCATGAGGATCTCGCCAGAGCGGGCTTCGAGGTCAATGCCCTTGAGGACCGTCAGCTTGGAACCGCCGTCGCCGAAACTTTTGACGATGCCCGAGAGACGGACAGCAGAAGGGTTCGAGGAATCGCTCATACTGGAACAGGGACAAGGAATCAACCACGGAAGACCATGGCGGGCTCGAACCGGCTGACCCGCCAGATGCCGAGG
This sequence comes from Verrucomicrobium sp., assembly GCA_041287975.1. Classification (GTDB taxonomy): domain Bacteria; phylum Verrucomicrobiota; class Verrucomicrobiia; order Verrucomicrobiales; family Verrucomicrobiaceae; genus Verrucomicrobium. The sequence goes on from JBGGMQ010000625.1 coordinate 1,348, forward strand.
AGTGCGGCGAGACTGCAGATGAAGAGGATGACGCCGAGAGCCACCACCGGGATGTGCCAGGTCATGTAAAACGGAGGCTGCTCATTCTTCATGGCCCCCAAGGCGAACATCGTGGTGCCGGCCATGCCGATGCCAAAGCCTACAAATCCCACGGTGAAGGCCTGCACCACCAGCATGAGGCACAGTTTGCCATTGGAGGCCCCCATGGCCTTGAGCGCACCCAGATGCTTGATGTTCTCCAGCACAAACGCGTAGAAGGTCTGGCAACAGATGGCCATGCCGACAATGAAACCCACGATGACGGTGGTGCCGAAAGAGATGGGGATGCCGGTGTTCTTCACGTACCACCAGATCGTGGACGTGCCGAAGTCGTCCGGAGACGATTCAAAGGTGCGGTTCACAAAGGCTTTGAGACCTGACACTTTGCGGATGTCGGCAACCACCTGCTCTTCCGAGATACCCGGTTTGGGGGCGGCAATGATGGCGGAGAGCATCTTTCTCTGGCTGGGCGCATACTGGAGCGCACGTTCGTAGGTGGTCCATATGTAGGGACCGCCGGTGAAGCTGGTCATGGCCTCGCAGATGCCCACGACGCGGGCTTCGATGTCATTGATTTCAAACATGTCCCCCACCTTCACTTTCTGGCCTCGAGCTTTCGAAAGGCGGGTGACGGCGAGGTCATCGATAACGACGGTGTTGGGAAGACGCAGGTCCTCCAGCCTGCCTTCGATCATTTTTGTCGGAGCGCCAGCGAACGTGGCTGGATCAATGCCGATCAACTGGATGAGTTTGAACGTGCCGGAGGCAAGGCGGACGCGCTGGATGCCGGAGTAGATGGGCATGGCCCAAGCGACTGAATCGACGGAGCGCACCCGGGCGACGTCGGTATCCCGAAGCGGATTGGTTTCGTTGACCTGTTCGACACGCTCATCCACCACCCAGATGGGCGCGGGAACGTTCCGCAGGGTGGCGATGGTCCAGCTCATCAAGCCGCAGAACACGGCGCTCTGCTGGGCGATGAGGAAGGTGGCAAAGACGATGCCTACCACCAGCATCAAGTACTTGGCGACATCTCCGAAGAGCATTTTCAGGGCTAGACCCAGCATGGCGGGAGAAGGAAGAGATCGTCGGATCTTAGCTTAGCTTAGCCCGCGAGGGTGAGCAGGGCCCTGCGAATCACCTTGATCTCGGATTCCGTGAAAGGTTCCAGCAGTCTTTGTTCCATGACATGGGCGAGTGTCTTGATGTCCTCCAGACTCTTGCGTCCTGCGGTGGTTATTTCCACAAGGTAGATGCGGCGGTCTTCAGGATGGTCCTTGCGACAGGCGAGATCTTTCTCCTCGAGGGCATCCACCATTTTGACCATGGAGGTGCGGTCGATACGCAGCTTCCTGCCGAGCTGCTGCTGGGACATGGGGCCGAACTCCTCAAGCAGGTGCAACACGCCACAGCCGTGGACGTCCATGCCCAGGCGCTTGCACTCGTCCCCGAAGAGGGTCCACAGCCGCTGGTGCGCCTTCGCCACCAGGAAACCGGTATAGCGAGTCAGCGACTCCGGGAGAGGCTCGCGATCAGCGTCCTCAGGCAACCGGGGAATCATCATTGGAAAGTCTGCACCCATGATTGTCAGCATTGCTGATGATCTGCATGCTGTCAATCTCAAGGACTGCTCGGCGGCCTATTTGAAACAGTTTTTCATGTTGTCGCCTGTTCGCGGCCTCCCAGACGAGAATTTCCAGAGACGGAAACCCCTCGTTTCAGACATAGTTGCGGTTTTATGCGCCCTGTACAAGAACTCATCCATCGAGAAGAACCGGCCTGGCCCTTGGTGCAGGAACTGGCAACGCAGGTGCCGGGACGCTGCGTGGTGCATCCGGCATCGGCCGATGCGGAGACGGTGCTGTATCAGACCCAGGTGACCACGCGGTCTCCCCTGGGCGCGATTGCGTATCATAGCGGCGGCATCAGCATTGACCATGGCTGGCTGCGTATCTTGGGATCCGGTTCTCCGGCGATTTCAAGGACTTTGCCGGGGTGGAATAAAGGGCGCGCCCGGGGCTGCTATCTGGTGGCCGATGATGCGGTGGGCGGATTCTTTGCCATTGATGGCGGCGGGCTTGGGCTGTGCCAGTGCGAGGGACAGATTTGTTATTTGTCGCCGAAAAGCGCGAGCCGGGGTCAGAGCCAGGAGTGGGAGCCGTTGGGAGTTGGGTATTCAGGGTTTCTGCAATGGGCCTGCACGGGGTTTGGAAAGTTTTATGATGATCTGCGATGGCCGGGCTGGGAAGCGCAGACGGAGGCGTTGGGGCCGGACCGGTGTTTCTTCTTTAGTCCCCCGCTTTGGGCCAAGGATTGTGATTTGGCGGCGGGGCCGGGTCTGGGGTCGAGGGGTGGTGTTGGTGTTGGTGTGAGTGTGCCGGTGGAGGAGGCTTGGGGGATGAGGGTGGAGGTGGGGAGGTTTGTGGGTGGGAGGTGAGGTTGGGGTCCCAGGTTACTTACGGCATTTGCTTTTTCCGCATGCGTTGGTTGATTTAAGTAAGGTGGTAGATCCTGCGGGAGTGTATTGGAGTACAAACAACTCTGGGGCGGTCGCATCAATCCGGGCTTGAATGTGTCGCGCTGTTCCTCCGTTAGGCAGGTGCCAGGATGTCCCATGCCCCTGAACTTGCCGGAGGTGCAGACCTCCATCTTGTAGCCCGTGGCCTCCATGTCTCCACGCACGCCTAAAAAGGAACTGATCACGCCGATACTACCCGGCATTTCGGAGTGGGTCGCGTAGACCGCATCCGCCTGCCAGCCGAGCCAGTAGACTGCGGAAGTCATCATGCCTTGCATGAAGGCATAGACGGGCTTGACCTTTGCGGCATCGCGGATGGCCAGGGCGGATTCCCGTGTGCCGCTGACCGTGCCACCTGAACTGTCAATGTCGAGAAGGATCGCCCTCACGAGCGGATCCATTGCAGCCCGCTCGTGAGGGGAAACAATCTCCTCGAAGTCCGCAGCGCCAAAATGCACCCGCGCGAGCCGCCGTGGCATTGCGCGAGTGCATATCAACTAGGGTCTCTGGGAGGATCGCAACCGGATTTTCCAATACGGAATAATTCATGCGCGGAAGGCCAATCAGGCCTTTCGGGTCTTATCAACGCTGTGTTTTTATCGATCTGACTTGCAAAATTTTGAAACTGCATCTCTTTGCTGTTCACCGGAATTTGGTGTGAGGGCACGCCCGTGGCGACACAACTCTATTGCCGCGTTCCATCGACAGCAGTTTCAAACTTGTTTGGTGTCGTAAAGCGACATTGCAGGGTCGCCTCAATATCCCAATGAGCCCAAAAGAACGGAAAAAGATAGCCGTCATCACTGATTATGTTAAAGAGTCGTTTTCGGAAAGCGATTGGCACGCTCTTGGACAGTTAACTGGCCAGCTTGAAGTGATAATGAAACATCCCAGGCTCTTCACGTCACTTTTTTACAATGATGTCGATTATGGCATTAGTGCGGCCGAGGTTCTGGCTAGCATATTCACCGCCAACGAAGCAACCATTGGCGACGTCATCGACCATTTCGATATAGACTTGTGGTATCGCCAAAAGAACCCGGAAAAGTATCAGCGGCTTTTCTCTCCGGTGTCAACGACTGCCGCTGACTTCTGGAAGAGCGGCTTTCTGAAGGTTTTCGTCAGCCACCTCTCTTCTAATAAAGCACGAATGTCAGCGCTCAAAGCCGGGCTAGCAACTTGGGGCATTTCGGCTTTCATCGCGCACGAGGACATCGAGGCTTCTCGGGAGTGGCGGGATGAGGTGGAAGCTGGACTAGAGACTATGGAGGTTCTCGTGGCCGTCGTTGAACCAGGTTTCAAAGAGTCTGATTGGTGTGCTCAGGAGGTTGGCTATGCCCTGGGACGTAAAGTTGACATAATACCCCTGCGAGCAGGACTAGACCCGTTCGGTTTTTTTGGGAAATACCAGGGAATTTCAATCAAGGGCAGGGCCCCCGCGCAGGTAGCAGACGAGATTGCACACGTTCTTCTCAAGAAGCCCCAGCACAGGGAGAAGGTTCTGCAAAGTATGTCGACAGCATTCTCTGCGTTAGACTCTGGGAAGAAGCTCTCAAATATACTTGCGTTGGACGGCTGGTCGATTGTTACCGACCCGCAGTTGAAAAACGTCATGGAGCAAGCTTCGATGTCGGCTGCGGAGAAGACCCGGCTCAAAGATTTGATCGCACGGGTTGGAGCGTTTAATGCCCCTGAGGAGAAACTAAGTCCGCTAGAGGATGACGGTCTTCAATTCTAACAACAGTTTCGATCTTCCTCATACATCAAATCGTTTAACTCCATCGCAGAGATTTCCTGATGATTGGACTTGGGTGGATAGAAGTGGGCCTCGCGGAATGATTGCAGTGGATGCGTAGCTCCTCAAAATTCAAGTTCCCAGCTAAAGAAGTGATTTTGCACTTGGTCGGAGCGTGCCTCTTGACTCGGTTACTCAAATTTACAACTGGACTGAACGTGTCTCTCTCTTTAGTGGTCCAAAATTTCGGTCGATGTTCCTTTTTATATTTGCTGTTTTCGCATGCATTGCGTCATGCAGCAAAGAAGTGGATCCTGCGGGAGTGTACTGGTGCGTAACCCGACAGCTGAGGGCGACGCTTGAGATCAAGGCTGACGGGAGCTTCATTGAGACTGTGAAAGACGGGCAAGGCAAGGAATGGGCGGCAGCAGGAACCTGGGAGCGTTCCAATAAAGTGCTGATCTTTTCCGTCCACAGAGAAGGGTAAGCCTTGCGATTTACCCGATTTGATTAACCATTTGAAATGCATAAACTCAAATTCCAAGAGGCGTGGTTTGCATACTCGCCTCCGATTGCTCCCGAGACGTTGACTAACGCCAGTGTCCAAAAAGTTGCGACCGCCTTTAACGCGAACCTAAAGCGGACGCAATCCTCAGTCACATTCCTCCCGTGGATGTTCGCAAGATCTCAACTTCAGATTCGCTCCCTGATGATAGGAAAGTTCAAACACGAAAAGCCGCTTCAAATATTCGACGGCCAACTTGAATCAAACCCTGAACTGTTTGATCGCGTGATGGCGGAAAGCCATGCAATAATGGGTCGTTTCAATGCCTCAGACTCCACTTTTGCCGAGCGAACACTTCAACTCTACCAAGCAGGCGGAAATCAGTTCTTTGTGGGAGCTGATGCAAAAGAACATCCAGATATTTCTGAAGGTGTTCATTCGATCCTACAAGGAATGGTTATTGGTTTTTGGACAGCCATTGAGGTTTGTTTAGGTGATCTTCTTAAAGAGGTAAAAGACGGTTCGGCAATAGCACAGCAAGGAAGTGGCGAAGCCGTCCGCATCGTGCGAATGCAGCGTGCCAGCAGAAAACTACCGCCAGCCCAGCTAAAGCCACGTTCCCCAAAAGATAGCATCACTTCAATGCTTGGCGCGCGCGAAGCTTATGCCCGCGCGTTTAGTTGTGATTCAATTGCTGTTGATCGGGCGCTGGCATCTACATCTTTTGACTCTGTTGCGCTCATCCGCAATGCACTTGTACACAACAACGGTGCGGTGGATAAGATATTCAGGGAACGAGCCGCTGGCATCAGAAACTTAAACAGGTTTTCGAAGTCTGGATGCAAGCAGATTCGAATTGCTGGTCAGCTTGTGAAGCATCTCATCGTTGGTGCTCTTCCCTCAGTTGTCGCCTTGGTGAAGAGCGCAGACAGGTGGCTAACGAAGAATCCGTAGATTCACTTCGCTTGCGCCCCTTTTTCCTCAATGTCGCAGGTCTGTAATCGATCACCGGCTTGCCGGCATTCAGGTCTATGCGCAGCAAAAGCCATGCAAGTGTGTCAAAGGATCCTGGCTTAAAGCCCCTCACCGCGATACCTAGCGAAGAATGAGCTTCTTTGAATATCTTGTAAATTGGGGTGTCACAATCCTGATCGTTTTGGCCGTTGTGTCAACTGTTGCCTACTTCCTTGGGGATCCGATCGTGAGTGGTGTTTTCGTCGCAACTTGCTGGACGTCTTTGTTTACATCTTACATCGTATGCAGAAGGTTTAAGAGATGAGAAAGAAAAAAATCAACCAGGGCAGGTCGTCATGCCCTTCGGGAAGGGGGCAAACACAATATATCCCTCCCGGCTGAATCACTTCGCTTTGCTCTTGCCCCTCGTTGAGGTGGCACCGTCTGTCGTCACGATTAAAATTTGTGCCCGGCAAATCACCTAACGTTTTCGATAAACGCGTACCAGTTATAGTCTAGGGGCTCCAGTTTCGTAACTGGTCCCGGGCGCGAAGATTCTTGAGAGTGTTTTGAATTGATGTCGCTCATTACCTCGG
>JBGGMQ010000626.1:0-4144 GCA_041287975.1 Verrucomicrobium sp.
GCAGGATCCTCAGCTCACGCGCGTAGATTCTCTATCACTCGTTTTTTCAATCCGTACGTTATCGCAACGCTAAGTACCATGGCTACCCTACCCAAACTGCACAATGCGATGTGGCCCGGCCTCGTCGGCAAAGAGCCCGGCACCGACCACCCGCCCATCAGCCTCGAGCGCATGCTGGAACTCACCGCCAATGCGGAAGTGAACGGCCAGAAGTTCGAAGGTGTGGACCTTTTCCTCTTCCACCCTCACACCGATCCCGATGGTAGCGTGGATGACATCAAGCGCATGGCGGACCTCATCGCCAGCAAGAATCTCAAAGTGGGCTCCCTCGTGGCTCCCATCTGGCCGGGCACAGTAGGGGACTCCGCCATGGGTACCCCGGATCAGCGCGCCAAGTTCGTGCTTGCGGTCAAGAAGGCCTGCCGCATCGCCAAGATCCTGAACGAGCACGGCGTGCGCCAGTATGGCGTCATCCGCATCGACTCCGCCGGCGGCCCCAGCGCCTGGCTCGCGGATCCCGAGGCCAGCACCAAGAAGATCGCTGAGACCTTCCGCGAAGCCGGTGTCGTCGCTGCCGCCAATGGCGAGCGCCTCGCCGCCGAGGGCGAAATCTGCTGGGGTGGCATGCACTCCTGGAAGAACATGCTGGACCTGCTGGAGCAGACCGGCATGCCCGGTACCGTCGGCTTCCAGGCTGACCTTGCCCACACCTACCTCTACCTCCTCGGGTACAACGCCCCTGAGCACGCCCTGCTCAAGGAAGGCTATAGCGAGGCAGAGCTCGATGCCGCCTACACCACCATGACGGATGCCCTCCGCCCCTGGACCATCGACTTCCACGTCGCCCAGAACGACGGCACCGTGCACGGCACCGGTTCCCATGACAAGACGGGCCGCCACTGCCAGGCAGATGATCCCAATGGCAAGCTCGACATCACCAAAGCCTCCGGCTACTGGCTGAAGGACGCCGCCTCCCGCGGCATCCAGCACATCTGCTGGGATGGTTGCATGTTCCCCAATGCGGTTCTGGAGACCCAGGACACGTGGAACAAGATCCTCGCCGCCATGATCAAGGTTCGCGAAGCCCACGGCTGGAGCTGAGTTCCCGGCCTCGTCTGCGCAAACTAGTTAGTTCCTGAATACCCCGCATGGCACCAGCTGTGCGGGGTATCCTTTTGGGTGGATGCAGTCACTTCAACCACTTCGCCTCAGGCACCTGTTTCTGGACCAGTTCCCTGATGATCGCACTCTCGCGTGGCGGCACCGTTGGGCCGATTCTCACCGCATGGATGAGCCGGGCCAGATCCACAGGCAGCGGTAGTCCTGTCAGGACGAGCTTGCTTCCATCGTCCACTCTCTGTGCCGCGTCGGCCTGTATGGGCATGCCACGATAGGTGACCGTCTTCGCCACCAGTCGCACCTCCTCCTCTGGTGCATAGGGCATATCTTTAACAAAGGAGTACGGCAGATCAAGGTCACCAGTTCCCGTCACCTGTCGCAGTGGCAGCACGCCTCCTGGCGAAGCCGCCCGGTCTTCATAGAGGCAGCGTACGATCTTGAGTTCTGTTTGAACAAAGGGTGCGGGGCGCACGGATTCTTCCAATGCCTCAGCCGTGCTGCAGATGCAGACCCCGCGGCCTTCCATGCCCTTTGGGAAATAGGGCGCCCCCCAGAAGAAAGCCTTGTCATCCGTACCCATGGTCCAGCAGTGGCAGAAGGTGCCTTTCAGTTCCAACGAGGCGTCGCAGATCTGCCCCACCTGAAAGCGACGTTGAGCAGGGTCCATATCAGCCTCCCGCAAATCGCCGTGCGAAGCTGCCTTGCCCAGACCTCGCAGCCACAAGGTCCGGGTTTCCAGCAACCGCTCGAACCTGCCCACCGGAAGGTAGTGTGATAGGGGGGCGTCCGGCATTTGTTCCAGATCAGGGCGTGAGCAATGTCGGACTCTCCCACGAGGTGAATGCCTCCTCAATCGCTGGATAGTCGACGAGCCGACGCTGCGTCGCCGCATGAATGAGGGGCACCTTGTCACCCGGGTTCAAGGTAGTTTCATAGCGGATAAAAAGTCCGCGTCCGGCAGCAAAGTTGAGCGTCGGTTGGAGTTTGCCTTCAGGGTCCGCCAGGGCCACCAGCACCGCGGATTCTTTGTTGTCGTCAAACACCACCGCGAACTTGTTCCCATGCTCTGACGCAGGAATCACCTTGGCTAAATCCAGTCGCTTGCCCTTCGCATCAAGCACTTTGGTGATTCTGTCTGAGGCAATGACAGTCAACTCTGCGCGTCCCGCGAGAGGCTTTTCGTGAACAGTATAGAGCGTGTCTACCGTCTGCACCGTTGCCGTCTGTGGATTGAATCTCAGTCGTCTTGCCGAGCGCATCCCGCCCACGGCGGCGGAACATTCTACGAGCCTGTCAGGCTGGGATGCCCCTGGCGTTCCGGCTGCTCCGCCCACATAGTCCAACACAGTTCCGTAGGAACTTGGTTCGCCTTCAATCCACAGCCCGAGAAGTTGCGCAGCTCCCGTCTCACACCACATACCATCCATGGTCCGTGCGTGCATGCGCCACCGGTATCCAAGGGAATCCTTGCGCGTGCCGTCTTCGCCTCGGAGTCCCTTTTCTTCCACATTCAGTTTTCTGATATGGAAGGTGGGAGAGCTCGTGGACCACGGAACGGGGGCTTGCTTCGGCAGCACCCGCAGCAGTTCGTCGTCGGTGGTGGTGCGGGTGCTTGCAAAGTTGTACCTTAAATGACAACGCTCAAACGCTTCCAAGTGCACCGTCCAGGAGCAGAGCACCGCTTTGCGGGCGGCATCCCATTTCAAGAGAGGCTTCTGTTCGGGATCAGCAGTCGCCAGGCCGATGGATGTCAGTCGAGTGACGCCACCCGCAGCCAGCGCAGTTCCCAGCACTGCGGGCTCTGGCAGCGAGAGACTGTTTCCTTGTTTGCCCAGTGGACGGTTCATGGAGTCACGAATATCGGCCAGATCGCCGCCCATCGCGGCCACAATGCTCAGTTCAAAGGTCACCGGAGTGAGCCCCAGATTGTCGATCGCATCGCAGACTCCTGCTGAGCCGGCACCGGAGATCTGAAGTTCCCGATGGTGCCTGATTTTTGGTGACTCCATTCTCTGTTCCACCTGCACATGCAGATAGGGGTTCGTGTTCCCTGGCATTTGACGGTACCGGTGCCCCTTCACCTGCATCGGTTGGCCATTGATGAGCACTTGACCCATGAAGCTCTGGTTCTCTGTCAGTTTCACAGCTCCTGTTTCCGTGATCAACAAAGTGTCGCCGCTTTTCCCAGTTTGGCGTATGTCTGCCAGAGGCCCCGTTTGCCAAGGCTCCTGAGGCTTCAGACCGGAGCCAGTACGCGGCACTGGCAGGGATTCGCCCGGTGCAAGCACCCGGGTTGCCAGACCAACTGCGGGAGGGCATTGCCTCATCACGTCCTCCACACTCCAGAGCGAGACATTCCCGCTGCCGTGGGCAAAGGCAATCCTGGCTCCGTCCGCAGAAAACGTGCAGTCCTCCACCCAAGGGTCGGCCTGGCTTTGCCTTGCCACTGCCAGTATCTTGCCTGTATCGATGTCCACCAACATGAACTGCGCTGGCGAGGCCTCAGAGAAGTCCTCTCCCTCCCGGAAGGCGCAAACAAACTTTCGACCATCACGTGAGAGAGCCCATGGCTCTGACCATCTGCACTTGTCAGGCGGCAGGTAGCGTGTCTTTAAAGTCAACTTGGCGGCATCTACCAGCATCAGACCTGTACCTGAGGATTGGCTGAAAATGACCACCTGCTGAAGTTTGGGATCGAAACCCGCGATTTCGCCTCCAAACTGCTCTTGAGATCTTCTCAGTGTTTCCTGCCCCAGATGATAGGCCAGAAGCCGCCTTTCCACTGGCTTGTCTTCTCCAAGGTAATAGAGCTCGCTACCATCCTCGCTAAAGAATGCCGCCCTGTCAGGCGATTCCTCCTTGCTGCCCACCTTGATCGTCCTGGCCACCGTGGGGCGGTCAGGATTCCTGATCACTGTGTTGTTGTGATGATTGTTTAGTGAAATCAGGCAGTCTCCCGTGGCGGGGGACACGGCCAGATGCTGAGTGCTGGCGAAAGCGGGGCCGCTTCGGCGACGCTCCTCCT
>JBGGMQ010000627.1:0-4540 GCA_041287975.1 Verrucomicrobium sp.
GGGCCGGTGCGCAACGGTGGCATCGGCACGCACTGCCTTCATCTTGCTCAATTTCTCAAACTTGGCGGGTGCGATGTCACCATCCTTTACACAGGGGCATTTGAGAAAGAAGACGCAGCCTACTGGGCACGGCATTTTAACGAAAAGGACGGCATCGAGTTTCACACGGTGACTTTGCCAGAGGAGCACTTCTGGCACATGGGCTACGAGTTCAACCGGCGCAGTCGTGAGGTCGCGAAGTTCCTGGAAGCCAGGAGTTTCACCGCCATCCATTTCCAGGAGTGGCGGGCCAATGGATTCATTCCCATGCAGCGCCGGCGCACCCTGGGCACCCTCGCCGGGGCCCTGCTTACCATGACGTTGCACAGCAGTTCAGAATGGATCGCTGAGGGGTCACAAATATTTCCTAGAGGCGACTTTGAAACCTTGCTGGCCAGCTATGCTGAGCGCTATGCGGTGGCGCATGCGGACCTTGTGATGAGCCCTTCAGCCTACATGTTCGAGTGGGCGGCTTCGCACGGCTGGATTCTGCCTGAAAAGCAGGCTGTCGTGCGCTACCTCACGGAGGGGGTGGAGTCCTGTCCTGTGCCCGTCGCTTTGCCTGACGAGGTGATCTTCTTTGGCCGGCTGGAAACGCGCAAGGGACTTGAGCTCTTTGTTGAAGCGCTCCGCAGAGTGTCTGCAGATATCAAGGCAGATCAGCGGCTCAAAGTCCTCTTTCTGGGCAAGGAAGGCTTCGTTCACACGAACGTACCTGCCTGCCAGTACCTTGAGACGGCGGCCCAAGACCTGGCCTCAAAGTTTGTGTTCGAGATCGAGACGGGCTTTGATCTGCACGATTGCCAGCGCTATCTCAAAGGAAGACCCCGCGCTCTGGTTGTCATCCCTTCATTGCAGGACAACTATCCCTTTGCGGTGCTGGAGTGTCTTCAAATGGGGCTGCGTTTGGTTGCCAGCCGTACCGACGGCATCCCGGAGATGGTGGCAGACGCTTCCTGCCTCTTTGCTCCCACCGTGCCGGACCTTGCCCGCGTCTTGCGCGAGAAGCTGCATCAGGCTTCCGGCCCCACTCCCTCCCTCTACACGCTGGAGGATGCAAGCGACCAGTGGCGGGTGTTGCTCGAAGAGACGTTGCCGCTCTTGCACGCACAGAGCACTGCGAGGGGAGTGCATCACATCCCGCCTGCGCCGTCAGTGCGGGTGACCCTGTGCATCGCTCATTACAACTATGGGGCGTATCTCGGGGACCTCCTGGAGTCGCTGACCCGGCAGACCTGCCCTGACTTCACGGTGATCGTGATTGACGATGGCTCCACCGAGGAGTCATCTGTTATTGCCTTTAACCAACTGTCCCAGCTGCATGCCGCCAAAGGCTGGCGGTTCCTTGCCAAGGCGAACGGGGGCATCGGGCAGACCCGCAACCATGCTGCGGAGCTTGCCGGGACAGAGTTCCTCATCTTCATGGATGCGGACAACACTGCTCTGCCCGCCATGGTGGAAACCTTTCTGAAGGCCATCGAACGGTCATCCTGTGACTGTCTGACAAGCTATTTCCTGGCATTTCCCGACGGTGCGTCTCCGGATCCCACCGCTGCCGTTTACGGTTGGATGCCCCCAGGGCCCTGCCTCGAGGCAGGCTTCCTGGCGAATGTTTATGGAGACGCGAACTTCATCATCCGGAGGGCGGCCTTTGATGCCGTGGGGGGCTTCACGGAGGACCGTCATACCTCTTTTGAAGACTGGGAGCTTCTGGCGAAGCTGGCTCTCGCGGGGCACCAGCTGGATGTGATTCCTGAACCACTCTTTCTTTACCGGCACACCGCGCAAGGCTTCAGCCGGTCCACCTCTGCTTATCAGAATCAGCGCCGGGCCCTGCGCCCCTACCTGGCTGGCCTTGACGGCTGGCAGCAGCGCATGCTGAATGGCTTCGTAGGCAGTGAGGCACCCTTCCTTCTGGAAGAGCAGGAGCCTCGGGAAATACTAGTGTCCTACATTCGCAAGCTCGAAGCCCGGCAGGCCAAACTCTTGTCAAAGTTGGAAGCCGAGAAAGAGCGCCACCAACGTGCAAAACACAAGGTCGAGCTTCACCGGAGGAAGCCGCGGGGGTTCAGGAAAGTGTGGCGTGCCCTGGTTTCCAGATTCATTGCTGACAAAGGTGAGCCGACATGAATATGAATGACGAGGAGTTCTTCCGCTTGTTTGAAGCGCAAGGCCTGACGCAGGCCCAGTGGGATCACCGTGCGCACTTGAAGGTGGCCTACCTCCACCTCATGCGGTATCCCTTCAGCGAGGCCGCTTCAAGGATTCGTTCAGGCATCAAGAGGCTGAATGCCGCCCATGGAGTCGTCGATACACCCACTCGTGGTTATCACGAGACCATGACCGTGGCATGGCTCCACTTGGTTCATGCAACCCTTTGCCAGTTCGGCTCTGCAGATTCGGCAGATGCCTTTCTGGATGCGCAGTCTCAACTCGGCTCCAAGCGGACCTTGCTGCTGTTTTATTCGCGGGATTTGATCATGTCGGCTGAGGCCAAAATTTCATTCGTCTCTCCCGACTTGGCAGCCCTGCCGCGACCGATCAGCAGCACCATCCCGGCGGTCAGCACGCAGAGACCTCCTGAAGTGAGGAAGGCATAGTCGTACTCTCCTTCAACCGTTCGCACCCAGCCGGCTCCCCATGCGGCAAGTCCTGCCCCGACCTGGTGGGCCGCCACAATCCAGCCAAACATGATGCCGACTCTTTCTCGTCCGAATGCACGCGCGGTAAGGGCAATCGTGGGCGGCACCGTGGCGATCCAGTCGAGGCCGTAAAACACTGCAAAGATGGAGAGGTGATGCGTTTCTGGGACAAACGCGCCTGGAAGGAACAGAAGGGAAAGCCCCCGTAATCCATAGTAGACAAACAAGAGCCAACGATTGGAAAACCGGTCCGAAAGCCAGCCGGAGGCGGTTGTGCCAATGAGGTCAAAGATGCCCATCACCGCCAGAAGTCCCGCGGCCTTCACTTCAGGAATGCCGTGGTCCATGCAGGCAGGGACAAGGTGCGTGCCAATGAGCCCGTTCGTGCTCGCACCACAGATGAAGAAGCTCCCAGAGAGGAGCCAGAAGTCGCGTGATCGCATTCCGACCCTCAGCGCAGCAATCGCCTCAGTGAAAGGATTCGCGCTTGAGGTGACTTTCACCAGGAACTCGCCTTCGGGAAGTCCGTACGGTCTCAATCCTTTTTGCGCCGGGTCGTCCCGCATGAAGAAGAAGATCAACGGCAGCACCAGCAGCATGACACCCGCAACCGTGAAGACCGCGTGCCTCCAGCCTTCATGCGCGACGACATGAGCCAGCAGGGGGAGAAGGAGCAGTTGACCAGTGGCAGTGCTGGCCGTCAGCGCTCCCACTACGAGACCCCGATGATGGTGAAACCAGCGATGCACTACGGAGGCTCCCAGTACCAACGCCGTCATTCCCGTGCCAAAGCCCACCAGTACGCCCCATAGCAAGACAAGATGGGTGGGATTGCGCATCAGGGAAGTGAGCGACACTCCGGTGGCCACCAGGATGAAGGACGCCAGCATCACCCGGCGTGGCCCGTAACGGTTGATGAACCCTGCTGCGAAAGGGCCTGTCAGACCGTAGAGAAGAAGGTTCACGGAAACCGCAAATGAGATGGTCGTCCGCGTCCAGCCGAATTCCTGCTCCAGAGGCACGATGAGGATACCGGGCACGGATCGCACGGCAGCTCCCACAATGAGTGCCATGAAGGTGACAGCGGCAACGATCCAGGCGTAGTGCAGACTTTTCGGGGGAGTGGCCATAGCGGAATGGATGAAGATGCGTGTATGTACACGTATAGGTGCTGGGAAACTCAATCAGTGGTCGCTGGCATTTCGGCAAAGAGAGCGGAGAGGGACGGGAACTGGTTTTTCTTGAGCCGACGTTTCATTTCGGCCTGCGCACGTCGCCACACCGGGATGGCTGCCTCTTGCACCGCCTCTCCCTGCTCTGTGAGGGCCACGACGCGAATCCGCTGGTCATCTTCACCGGACTCCGTGCGAATGAGGCCCTTGCCCTCCAGCAGATCCAGATTCCGCCCCAGCGCCGTCCGTTCCATATCCAGATGCTTGGCCAGATCCGTGACATTGATCGTTCCTGCCCGGCTGATGTTCCGCAGCAGGGAGAACTGCGTCACCTTCAGTCCTGTCTCCTTCATGCAGTCGTCATAGAGCCGCGTCGCCATGCGCGTGGCCCGGCGCAACGCCGAGCAGAGGCAGGGTTCAGGGTTGATTTTGGTGGTGGGCATCACGAGGGGGACATGCGTGTATATACATGTGTCGGAATCTCCGTCAAGGACGACGGGGCTCAGCGTGGCAAATATGTGGGCGCGCCCTCGGGCCCTACTTGGCCGTTGCAGGTACGGGTACTGGTGCAGGCGTCGTTGCCGCCGCCTTCTTCACCGGCGTGCTTGGGAGCGTCGTGATCCCCAGCTTGAATGGCTTTTCAGCTTCTTTGCCCAGCAGTTGCAGATTGAACCACTCCACCATGCG
>JBGGMQ010000628.1:0-5224 GCA_041287975.1 Verrucomicrobium sp.
GGCTCAGGACATTGAGCTTGGTGAAGATGCTGCGGAGGTGGGACTTCACAGTGGTCTCTCCGATGTAGAGGTGGGAGCCGATTTCCTTGTTGCTGAGGCCGCGGGCGAGGAGGGCGAGCACTTCCAGTTCCCGACCGGTGAGGGCCTCGGTGGACAGGCCGGAGGCGAGCTTGGCGACCAGGTGCGATGAAATGACGGTCTCCCCTGCATGGACTTTGCGTATGGACGAAAGCAGGTCCTCGCGGGGAGCGTCCTTGAGCAGATAGCCCTTCGCGCCAGCCTTGATGGCCATGGAGATGTCCGAGTCTGTGTCAAAGGTGGTCAGCACGATGATGCGGGCCCGGGGGTCATGGCGGCAAATGGCCTCAATGGCACCCACGCCGTCCAGCACGGGCATGCGCAGATCCAGCAGGACCACATCGGGCCGGTGCTGCAGCCAGAGATCCACAGCATCGCGTCCGTTGGACGCCTCACCCGCAACGGTCATGTCTGTCTGACGGCTGATGATCGCGGACAACCCCTCCAGCACGGTGACATGATCGTCTGCCACAAGCACCCGGATGGGGCTTGCCGACGCATGGGAAGGCCTGCTCGGTGACGCTGCGATCATGGCGGGGAAGATTCCGCGTTTTCCTCAAGTGGCAAGGTTATCGAGATGATGGTGCCATGGCCGGGAAGGCTCTCCAGGGTGAGCTGCCCTCCCATGGACTCCACCCTTTCCCTCATGCCCAGCAGGCCGAAGCCGTCGCTGCGCGTGCCAGGATCAAAGCCGCGGCCGTTGTCGCGCAACTCCAGGCCCAGCAGTTGCGGTTCAAAGCGCAGCCCCACCTCAAAGGTGTCGGCGTGGGCGTGTCGCAGCACGTTGGTGAGCACTTCCTGGGAAATGCGCACCAGGTTCTCCTCCCAACCCATGGGAAGGGAGCGAGCTTGACCGAGAATGGTCAACCGGGGTCGCACGGCGGTGCCGGCCGTGTGGGTTCTGAACAGTTCGTCCAGAGCATCGCTCAAGCCACGGGACTCCAGCACACTGGGGCGGAGGGCATGGACAGAACGGCGGGCCTCAATGAGGCTGTGCCGGGCCAGCTGGCTGGCAAGCCGCAGGTGGTGATCCTGATCCTCGTCCAGGCCTTGGGCCTTGGCATCGGCGGCGGCCTCCAGTTGAACAACAATGCCCGTAAATCCCTGGGCGAGCGTGTCATGGATGTCCCGGGCCATCCGGTTGCGCTCCTCCATCACCGCCGTCTGCCTGCCTTGTTCAGACAAACGCAGCAGTTGCAGGGCCAGCATCGCCTGGTGGGCCAGAGCCCGCGTCAGTTCTATTTCCTCGCTCCTGAAGTCCCGGCTTTCCGTGAACCGCACCCCGATGATGCCGGTGGCCTGACCAGCGGTCAGCATGGGGACAAAAAGCACACAACGCACCCCCAGGCTGCGGAGATGCTGCTTCAGCAGCCTGACCGGCAGGGAGGACTGCTCGTCATCCATGACACGCTGCCACACGCCGTCCTGGGCGGAGCCCACCCGGGACCGGGAACAGGGCAGGTCCAGGTCCTCCAGCACGGCATGCTGACCGGTGCGAAACACCTCCTGCCACACGGGGTGATCCTGCAATAGCGTGGGCAGGCGGGCGGCCGGGTGAGCCCCCTGATGGCGGGGCTGGAAACGGTCATCCTCCAGCACGGCCACGAGGTCCAGGCAGGTCTCATCCTCAATGCGCTCCCAAACGCTCACGCTGTGAGCGCGGCACTCCGTGGCGACGGCACGCAGCACATGCTCCAGGAGCCTGTCGGGATCAGGCTCCTGCACCAGCATGTCCAGCGTGTGCCGCAACGCCTCGAGCTGGCCCCGGGCGAGGTGCTCTGAGGCTCGCAGCGCCTCGGCGGCCTGCTTGCGCTCGATGGCGATGCTGGCGAGATGCGCCGTCTGCTGGACGAGCTCCTGCTGCTGCGGGGGGAGGTGGCCGGGTTCGAGTAAATAAATGGCGAAAGTGCCCAAGGGCTGGCCCGCGGAGGAGATGATGGGCGTGCTCCAGCAGGAGCGCAGGCCGTGGCGTAGAGCCAGGGCCGCATACTCCCCGCGCCCGCCCGGGTCGCAGGTGATGTCCGGGACGTCCACGGGTTGCCGGAAATAAATGGCCCTGCCGCAGGGACCGGACTCCGCGGTCACCGCCATGCCGTCAAACTCCCGGGAATAGGAGGGGGGAAGGCTCGGGGCGGCACCGTGCCAGAGCCGGTCGCCCGTCGGTCCGAGCAAGAGAATGGAACAATGGCTGCCCTGGTAAACGTCCTCCACGAGACGGCAGAGGGCGTCGAGCACGGGCAGGAGCGCATCCCCGCGGGCGATCATTTCCAGCAGCCGTTTCTCACCAGCGAGGAGGGATTCCGCCCGCTTCCGGTCGTCAATGGTGGCACGCAGCTCGAGGTCGGAGCGCCGCATGTCTGCCAGGGCTGTTTCAAGATCCAGGCCCGCCTGGATTTGAGTGGTGACATCGCGGCAGGAACCGATGATGAGATCGCGGCCGCCGAAGAAATTGCGCGTGAGCCGCAAGGAAACTACCTTTTGCCCGCCGTCACGGGTGCGGTACAGGCGTTGCACCGGGCGGGCTTCACCCGCCACGAGGCTTTGCACGGTGTGAAGGATCTCCTGCTGGGAGGCGTCCGCCACAAAGTCCCAGGGATGCATCTGACGCAGCTCCTCTTTGGAATAGCCGAGCAGGACGGTGGCGGCGGGGTTGGCGTCGATGATCTGGCCATCGGGTTCCGCGATGAGGATGGCATCGGCCACGTGATTGAAGAAGCCCTCCATTTGCTCCATGCGGCGGTGGCAGCCCGCGAGTTCACGCTGACAACGCGCCAGCTCCAGCCGTAGCGCCGCCACCTCGTCCGACCCGGAAGAGGGGAGGTCAGAAGTCAGAGGGTCAGGCTTCACCCTCGCAAAACAATCACGCTTCCGCCTTCGTGCAATGGGGAAGGCGGAATCCAGGAGAACAAACTACTGCCTCGCTTCGCGTTCTGCGACAGCATTCAGGCCATCTCCAAACCTCAGGGCCCATCGCAATCCCTCTGCCTCAACACTCTCGCTTCCGACCGTAGCTGTCGACGTGAGGAGGCACTAACTGCGCTTCTACCGCGTCTCCACTCCCACAACAACTCACCTCTGTGAACCTTGTGATTAAACCAAACATGCCCTTCAACCCCTGTCATCCCCATCCCCATTTCCTCAAACCAACCGCGCCAACTGCCCCGCCAGATCCCGCACCACTTCATCCGCATCCGGCCGGTGATGGAGCACGATCTCCATCGTATCAATTGTCCTCAAACCATGCTCCTCCCCCAGGACACGATGGGCAGGCAGCACGGTGCGCACCGGTAGCAGGCTGATGCCCAAGCCATCCGCCACGGCTGCCTGCAAACTCGCCAGGCTGGCGCTGGAATAGCTGATGCGCCAGGCCCGACCCAGGCCCTCCAGCGTGCTGATCATCTCATCCCGGTACAGGCCATGAGCGGGGAAGGCGACCAGCGGTACGGGATCGCGCTTGAAAGTGGGATGCTTCTTGCTGTCGATCCAGCACATCGGCTCGGGCCACGCCTGCACGCCCTTGTCTCCGCCCTGGCGCTGTTTGACGAGCACCACATCCAGCTCCCCGCGCTCGTAAAAGCGGCGGAGATCCCGGCTCAGGCCACTGGTGACCTCCAGTTTCAGATGGGGGTGCCGGGCCGTGAAGGCCACCAGCATGCGGGTCAGTTTGCCGGCGGCGAAGTCCTCCGGTACTCCCAGGCGCAAGGTGACCTCCACCGTGGTGCCGGCCAGTGCTTCCACTGCCTCATCATTGAGCTGCAGGAGTCTGCGGGCGTACCCGATGAGTTTTTCACCTGCCTCAGTGAGATGAAGATCGCGGCTGCTGCGGTCCAGAACGGTCTGGCCCACCTGCTCCTCCAACCGGCCAATTTTCTGGCTGACCGTGGACTGGGTGGAGCCGAGGCGACCTGCGGCGACAGTGAAACTGCGGCAGTCGACCACGGCCACAAAAGTTCTCACCAGATCCAAGTCCAGGAGGTCCGCATTCATAATTCGAATGAAAAGCATGGCAGGATTTCATTTCCAAATGCCGTCGTCAAGTGGCAACTTTGGCTCCGTTTGTCGTCATGGAGAACCCCCCGCGTGCCATTCCTGGTACCCAGCCTTCCCCGCTGGCACGCGCCCTGTTGCTGGTGACCGTGGTTCTGACAGGGGTCAATCTCCGGTCTTTCCTTACAGCTGTGGGTCCTCTGGCGGCGGAAATTGGCCAGGACACCGGGCTGAGCTACCAAGGCATGGCGTGGCTGACCTTTCTGCCCGTCGTACTCATGGGATTGGGAGCTTTCGCCGGACCTTGGATTGGCCAGAGACTGGGCATCCGCCGGTCCGTGCTCTGGGCGTTGGCCCTTCTGGCGTTGGGTTCCGGACTTCGCCTAGTGGCTCCGGACGGACTGAGCCTGCTGGCCACGGCCGCGATGTGTGGATTAGGGGTGGCAGTGGTGCAGGCGCTTTTTCCGGCCATCATCAAGGGGGGCTTCAGCCAGAAGCTGGCTCCCGTGATGGGGCTCTACTCCGCGGCCATGATGGGCGGCGGTGCGTTGGGGGCGGAGCTTTCTCCGGTGGTAGCCAAAGGGTATGGTGAACACGGGTGGCACGAGGCCCTGGCCTGGCTGGCTCTGCCTTGTGTGATCGCCCTCGGCATGGCCTGGGTTTGCCTGCCCAAGGAGCGCCCCAGCACTACGGGAAGGCGCCGGACTCCGTTGGGCCCTTTCCTGCGGCGTCCCCGGACGTGGTTGCTCATGGCTTGTTTTGGCCTGGTCAACGGCGGGTACTCTTCCATCGTGGCCTGGCTGGCTCCCTTCTACCAGACGCACCACTGGGACAGTGGCAGCAGCGGTCATTTGGTGGCCGTGATGGCTCTGGCTCAGGCAGCCGCTGCTCTAACCCTCCCGGCACTGGCGGGGGAAAACCGTGACCGTCGCCGCTGGTTGTGGGTGGCCCTGGCCATGCAGTGTTTCGGCTTCTGTGGCCTTGCCGCTTTGCCCGAGGCCGCTCCCGAGCTGTGGGCCGTTCTGACGGGCGCAGGACTCGGTGGCTTCTTCGCGCTGGGCTTGGTGGTGGCCCTGGACCACTTGAACGATCCAGAAGATGCGGCTGCCCTGGGTGCGCTCATGCAGGGAGGCGGCTTTGTCATTGCGGCTCTGGCCCC